>JACCUM010000020.1 GCA_013811805.1 Geodermatophilaceae bacterium
GGGCTCACCCTCAGCCAGGCCATGCAGGACGGCAGGACGATTCGACCGGGGACTACGCGGTCCGAGCTTCCCACCGCTGGGCCGACGGAGCTACGGACGGGGTCGGTCAGGTGAGGACGAGTGGTACGTCGGGGCTGAGGACGGCGCCGAGATACCCCCGCAGGATATAACTGCCCGGGCCGAGCGCTTCCCGGTCAACCGAGCAGGTCGGCTCGCTGGTGAGGCCCGACCAGATGATGGTGAACGTCACGACCTGACCGGGCTGCAGTAGAACCACATTCGGCACTGACGGTTCGGGGTAGCAGTCGCTGCTGCCCCACAGCCGAGTCCCGTCAGCGGCGAACAGGCCCCAGACCTGCAGCGCGAGGTCAAGATCGCGCAGGCACGGTACGGCGCCGATGTTGGTGACGTTCAGGCCGAGCAGCGGCTTGCTACCGGCGGCATAGTCAGGGAACTCCGATCCCACCGTCAGCCCGATCGCCTCGTCGGGACAAGGGCCCGGCTCTACCGGCGCCGGTGCAGGCGCCGGAGCGGGTACGGGTACGGGCGTCGAGCCCGCGTCCGGCGTATCGGAGGCGGCGGGCGTTGGGGGAACGAGGCTGGGCAGGACCTGCTCCAGGCCGGGGAGGGCTTGCTCGTCCAGCGGCGGCCGGGCGGTGCTCTGCGTCGATGCGGCTGTCTGCGCACCCTCCGGGTCCCCCGAAGCGCCGCCGATGAAAACCCACCCTGCGGCGAAGCTGACGACCAGCACGATCCCGATCAGCAGAAGTCGCCGTCGCCAGTAGATCTGCGGGGGCAACTGGCCGATCGGGCGGAGCATCTTACGACGGTATCTGCGCCGGAGCCGAGCCCGGCTCTCCCACGCCGTGGTCGTGCGAGAGTGTTCGATGATGACGGCCTCGCGCGCGCCCTCGACTCACCCAGCGCCCACCACTGCAACCAGGTACGCCGGCGTCGCGACACTGCAACCGCAGCTGATCCTGGACTGGTACGCCGCCGCGGCGCGTGACCTCCCGTGGCGCCACAGCGGCGTGTCGGCATGGGCAGTCATGGTCAGCGAGGTGATGCTGCAGCAGACCCCGGTGGCCCGCGTCCTCCCGATGTGGGCCGAATGGATGGCGCGCTGGCCGAATCCCTCCGCGCTGGCCGACGATTCGCCGGCCGAGGCGGTACGCGCTTGGGGCAAGCTCGGCTATCCCCGCCGCGCCCTGCGACTACATGCAGCGGCCCAGCAGATGGTCACCCGCTTCGCCGGCAATGTGCCGTCGGCCGTCGGCGACCTGGAATCGTTGCCCGGGATAGGTGCGTACACCGCGCGTGCGGTCGCGGCATTCGCCTTCGGTGCCCGAACGCCGGTGGTGGACACCAATGTCGTACGAGTGCTGGCCCGCGCCGTACACGGTCGGGCGCAGGCGGGTGCGTGCGTGGCCGCGGCCGACCGGGCGAACATGGAGCAGCTGCTGCCCGCCGAGCCGGCCCGAGCCGCGGTGTTCTCGGTGGCGGTGATGGAGTTGGGGGCGCTGGTGTGTACGGCAACCGCTCCCGACTGCCCGGCCTGCCCGATCCGGCGGGACTGCGCCTGGCAGCTGGCCGGCGCGCCAGCCTATGCCGGACCGAGGCGCCGCGCCCAGCGGTTCGAGGGCACCGATCGTCAGGTACGCGGACGGCTGCTGGACGTGCTGCGCGCGACCTCGGAGCCGGTCGGTATCGGCGCTCTCGACCTCGCTTGGGCTGATGGCACACAACGGCATCGTGCGCTGGTGTCTCTACTGCTCGACGGTCTGGTCGGGCAGCTTGCCGACGGTCGTTTCGTGCTTGCCGGCGAACGGCCAGGCCAGGAGCGATCAGGTTGAGCGGCCTCGAGGACGATCCTTTCGACTGGCGGACGACCAAGGACGGCCGAGTCTTCATCAGCCGCAGGGGCCCTTCCTCGCGCTAACCCCGCGTTGATCATCGGAACTAGGGCAATTTTCGTACGAGAAACCCCCCCTTTCGCCCATGATCAACTCGGTCACAGCTCGTCGCGGCCGGGCAGGACCTCGGCGGCGATCCGCTCCAGCGTCTTCTCCGAGCCGGCGTACGGACCGTCGGCCCGCGGCCAGTGGGTCACGACGTCGGTGAAGCCCAGCTCGGCAGCCCGGCCGAGGGCATCCCGAAAGCACTCCACCGATGACATGGAGAACACCGGCCCGGCATCGATCTGCAGGTAACGGTCCACTGTGGACGGGACTCGGCCCTCTTCGGCCAGCACATCGGTGAACCGGTGGCAGACATCGGCCAGTGCGTTCCACCAGTCGGTGCCCTCTGCCCGGTTCGGGTTCCCGCTGGTCGCCCAGCCCTGCCCGTACCTGGTGGCGAGTCGCATCGCCCGAGGACCGTTGGCCGCCAACACAAATGGGATCCGCGGGACCTGTACGCAACCGGGGATGATTCGCGCCTCGACGGCGGCGTAGTGCGTGCCGGTCCACGTCGTCCAGCTCTGGAGGAGCAGGGTGTCCAGCAGCTCCACGAACTCGACGAAGCGGTCCGTACGAGCCGATAACGGCAGGTCGCCCTCGCCGAGAACGGCGGTGTCGTATCCGATTCCGCCGGAGCCGACTCCGAGCAGCAACCGACCCTCGCTCAAGTCGTCCAGAGCGGTCAGCTCGCGCGCGAACGGAACCGGGTGCCGGAAGTTCGGCGAAGCGACGAAGGTCCCGAGTCGGATCCGAGACGTCACCACGGCCGCGGCACTCAGGGTGGGCACCGCCGAGTACCACGGCGAATCGACCAGGGTGCGCCAGCCGAGATGGTCGTAGGTCCAAGCGTGGTCGAAGCCGAATGCCTCAGCCAACTGCCATCGACGAACCAGCTCGGGACGACGCAATTCGGGCAAGATGACGATTCCGATTCGCACACCGAGAAGCTAGCCCGGGGCTGCGACCGGGCAGATCGCCGGCTGACCGGAGCCGCCGGAGCCGCCGGAGCCGCCGGGCGGGAGGTGACATGGGCACCGACGCGTCGGCCGACGATCTAACCCGCCGCATAGACGCGGCGATCGCCGAGGTCTATCGAACCGAGAGCCGCGGGCACGCCGCCGAAGGCCGCAGCGCCATGCGTGCCCTGGGCGCCTTCGGCACGGCCGCCGTGGACCGGGTGCTCGAGCTCTACCGCGGCTCCACCTCGGGACCTTACGAACATGCCCGGCTGCTCAACGGCCTCGGCACCAGTGCCGTCGACGCTCAGGCGGCGGCCCGCAGAGCCGTGGCCCGGGCATGCCCGCATCGCTACGTCGACCGATTGGCTGGCCACCTGGAGCCCACCGACATCAACGTCGTGGCGGAGATTCACGATCCACGCATCAGCTCGTTGCTGATCTCCCTGCTTGCCCACCCGGACGCCGAGGTTCGCTGTCGAGCAGCCACTGCACTGATCAGTCGGATCGAGGGCCACGGCAACGACGACCGGCACACCCGCGAGTTGGCCGAGGGAGCCGTACTCGAGCGGCTGGACGACGAGTCGCTGTCGGTCAGGGCAGTGGCCGCGTACGCCGTCGCCCGTCGCAGCCGCGCCGACGGGATCGCCGCCTACCAGCAGATCCTGCGCCCGACCGAGCCGGAGACTCTCTCCTTCCTGGATGTGCAACAACGCATCGGAGCACTACGGCGCGGGGAAGCGCTGCCTCCGCCGGGCTGAGCAAAGGTAAGAAATCAGCGCTGAGCACGCGAAGGGCACTTGACGGATGAGGCCATCGGCGAACATGCTCCTAATCATGTTAGGAACACCGCTCCGTGATAGGCAGGCCGAACGTCGACAGGCTACCCGTACAGAGATCCTTCAGGCTGCCTGGGAAATCGCCCGTGAAAAGGGCTTGGCCGATCTGACCCTGCGGGACGTCGCAGACCGGATCGGGATGCGGGCGCCCTCGCTGTACTCCTACTTCGGATCGAAGAACGACATCTACGACGCGATGTTCGGACAGGCTTGGTCGGACTACGTCGCGGTCGTCGACCGAGTGGAGCCGACGCTGTCGGCGGACCCGCGGTCCGCGCTGAAGCAGATCGCCGGCACGTTCGTCGACTTCGCCATCGTCGATCCGACTCGGCACCAGTTGATGAACCAGCGCACGATCCCAGGCTTTGTGCCCAGCCCCGAGTCCTACGCACCGTCGGTCGAGGTGTTCGAGCGCGGTCGGGCTCATCTGGCCCGCTTCGGGGTCGAGGAGTTGGACCAGTTCGATCTGTTCACCGCACTGATCGGCGGACTGATCAACGCCCAGCAGGCCAACGACCCCGGCGGGGACAGGTGGGTGCGGCTGCTCGATGACGCCATGGACATGTTTGCCGACCACGTAGGGCTACCCCCGCTGAAACGGAGAAGATCATGACCCGAACGACGCAACCTGCCGGCCCGACCACGACGCGGCCGCGAACCTCGACACTGGATCGAGCCGTTCTCATGCGACTGGCCGCCACCGAGTACGAGCGATTCTCGACCATGCTGGCAACGCTGGACGCCCGCGACTGGTCGCGACCCACCGAGTGCCCGGATTGGGACGTACGAGCGATGGCCGGCCATGTCCTGGGGATGGCCGAGATGGCTGCCTCTATCCGCGAAATGGTTCGGCAGCAGAGTGCCGCCAAGAAGCGCGGTGGCTTACCGATCGATGCGCTCACGGCCGTTCAGGTCGACAAGAATGCCGCCCTGTCCGTCCAGGAGTTGATCGACCGCTTCGCGGTTGTAGGCCCACGCGCCGCCCGGGCTCGGCGCCGCACGCCCGGCTTGATCCGGCGGCGCAGCTTGCCCGACCAGCAGAACGTCGGCGGAGTCTCAGAGACCTGGACGTTTGGGTTCCTGATCGACACGATCCTCACCCGCGACCCCTGGATGCACCGGATCGACATCAGCCGGGCCACCGAGCGACCGCTGGAGCTGACCGCTGATCACGACGGCGTCCTGGTCAAGGACGTGGTCAATGAGTGGGCTGCTCGTCATGGCAAGCCCTGCAGTCTGCGGCTGCGCGGGGCAGCGGGCGGGAGCTGGACCTTCGGCGCTGGCGGCCCGGCACTCGACCTGGACGCCATCGATTTCTGCCGCACCCTGTCCGGCCGGGAGCCGGCCACCGACCTGCTCGCCCCCCAAGTCCCGTTCTAAGGACGACCACCTGCCATCAAGTTGCGTTCGCGCATGAGCACATGCACGAATGGTTGATACGCTGCCGCCGTGTCCAAGACAATCCAGATTCGAGACCTGGATGACGACGTCTATCGCGCGCTGGCCCGCCGCGCGGCCGAAAAGGGGATCAGCGTTCCGGAGTTGCTCCGCCGGGAGGCCCATCGGCTCGCCGAGCGACCATCGATAGCCGAATGGCTCGACCGCAATCGCGGAATCCGATCCGACCTGACAACCGAGGAGATCCTGGCCGATCTGGACGCGCATCGCGGCCCTTGGCCGGAGCCCGATGCTGGTCGTTGATGCCTCCATCCTGGTTGACATCGTCACCGGGACACCTACCGCGGCGACGCACCGAGATCGTCTACGGGCTGACGATGAGCAGGCGGCACCCGAAATCGTCGATGTCGAGGTGTTCGGCGTTATCCGACGACGGTATCTATTCGGCCGGCTTGATCGGACTGCCGCGAGCCTGGCCGTCGAAGGCCTCCACGACTGGTCGGCGGAGCGGTTCGGCCACCGGCCGTTTCTGTCCCGGGCTTGGGAACTGCGTCACAATGTTCGAGGCTGGGACGCTTTCTACGTAGCGCTGGCCGAGGCACTCGACGCGACGCTGCTGACCACTGACGCTCGGCTGCGACGTGCCAAGGGGCCACGATGTGAGATCGAGGTGCTCTCCGCCGATTGACGAAGGCTGATCATGAGCGCTGTGCGTGCAGCTCGACTGCACCTGGGGCGCTGACGTTCACCCACACAGCAGCCGTCGAAAGGCCCGGTCCCACAAGTGCGGGGCCCGGGCCTTTCGCGCGTACGACGTTCTCGTGCACTACCTGTGCGCGAGTACGTAGGGCTAGCCGGCGCTCTCACTCTCGCCCGCCGACAGGCTGACCGGCGGGGCATCGGGGAGGTCAAGTGGCTTGGCAACACCGCGGAAGGTGAACTTCGTCTTGGTGTCGTCCTCGCTGTCTTCACCGAGTTCGGTGTCGACCAGGATGATCTGGCCGGGCGAGATCTCGCCGTACAGGATCTTCTCCGACAGCGCGTCCTCGATCTCGCGCTGGATGGTGCGACGCAGCGGCCGGGCGCCGAGCACCGGGT
>JACCUM010000022.1 GCA_013811805.1 Geodermatophilaceae bacterium
AGTCGTCACCATGACCCCGTACTCGCGGATCTTGCGGTAGATGGTCGCCCGAGACATCCCTAGCGAACGGGCCGCCTCGGCCTTGTTGCCGTGCCCGTCCAACAGGCATTGCACGATGGCATCACGCTCCATGCATCCGAGTGGGCTCAGCAGCCGGCGGCTGAACGTCCACGCCTCGGGCGCCGAACGTCTCAGCTCCCTCGGCTACGCCACACCGCTGCTGTCCACGGTCCTGCTGCTAGCCACCGGCGCGCCGGCTGCAGGCACCACGTTCCTGGGCGTCGGACTGGTCCTGGGCTGCGGTCTGTTGTCCTACGACCGGTGCGCGAACCGCCCGAGCCAACGATCCTCGACACCGGACTGGACCGAGCAAGAGCGTAAGGTGTAGCTTACCGTTCGTGACGACTTACCAAGGCGAGGTCCTCGATGCCCTGGGCGATCCCACCAGGCGAGCCATCTTCGAGCGTCTCGGTCAGGGACCCATCGCCGTCGGCCAACTCGCCAACTACCTTCCGGTCAGCCGACCCGCGGTGTCTCAACACCTGGCGCGGCTCAAAGCCGCGGGACTGGTCGTCGACCAGGCGGTCGGCACGCGCCGGCTCTACCGACTGAACCCACAAGGGATCGACGCGATGCGCACGTACTTCGAACGGTTCTGGACCGACGCCCTGTCCGACTTCAAAGCACTAGCCGAAAACGAGGAGAACTCATGACCGAGCAGCAGGCGGATACCGACGTGCGAGTCGAGGTCGGCGTCGAGGCCCCGATCGAGCGCACCTTTCAGGTCTTTACCGAACGTGTCGAAAGTTGGTGGCCCCGCGCGTACCGGCTCGGTGAGAGCGCGTGGGTCGACGTTGTCATCGAGCCGCATGAGGGTGGCCGGTGGTATGAGCGTGGCCAGGACGGCAATGACTGCGACTGGGGCCGGGTGCTGGTCTGGGATCCCCCGCTGCGCCTGGTCTTGTCATGGCAGATCGGGGTGACCTTCGCGGCCCAGAGCGACCCCGGATTGGCCAGCCGGGTCGACCTCCGGTTCGAGTCCGACGGTCCCAGCCGTACGAACGTGACGCTCGTGCACTCCGACTTCGAGAAGCACGGAGAGGGCTGGGAGTCCATGCGTGGCGGCGTCGCCCACGAAGGCGGCTGGCCTGGGATCCTCAAGGCGTTCGCCGAGGTCGCGGCTACGCAGTGAATCCGCGCCGGGACGTTATGCGGGCGAAGATGTCGACGGCGGTCCAGACCTCTGCGTAGGTCGTGGTCAGCGGTGAGAGACCCAGCCGAATCAGGTCCGGATTGCGGAAGTCCGGTACGACGCCCGCCTCCACCAGCCGCCTCGTCACGTCTTCAGCTCCGGCACACCGGATCGTCACGTGCCCGCCCCGATCAGCGGCGGCGCGTGGGCTGGCCACGCTGGCGCCGAGTGGAGCCAACTTCTCGTCGGCCAGCGCGATCGTGTACTCCGTGAGGTCGACGGCCTTGGCCCTGATCCGGTCCAGCCCGGCTTCGGCGATCAATGTCAAACCCTCTTGGACGGCGACGATTCCCAGCACCGACGGTGTCCCGGACAGCATCCGCCGGATGTCCGGCGCCGGTTCGTAGCTCGCAGCCATGGCAAAAACGTCAGCGGCCCCGAACCAGCCGGTGATCGGCTGTGACACCGCCGAAAGATGCTGCGCGGCAACGTAAAGAAAGGCCGGAGCCCCGGGTCCGGCATTGAGGTACTTGTACGTACAGCCGACCGCGAAGTCCACCCCAGCCTCGTCCAGGGACATCGGGACCAGGCCGGCCGAGTGGCTGAGGTCCCACACGACGACCCCGCCGACCTCATGGACCGCCGTGGTGATGCCGGCCAGATCGGCGAGATACCCGGAGCGGTAGTCGACATGACTGAGCAGCACGACGGCGGTTCGAGGACCGATCACCTGAGCCAGAGTGCTTGCGGTGACGCCTGATTCCGGATCGGGCGAGAGCCGCCGTACGGTCAGCTCACGTTCGGCCGCGATGCTGTCGACCAGGTACCGGTCGGTGGGAAAGTTCGCGTCGTCGACCACGATCTCGGTCCGATCGGGTCGCAGCCCGCAGGCGGCGTGCAGGGCCTTGAACAGGTTCACCGTGGTGGAGTCCGCGATCACCGTCTGCCCGGGCCCGGAGCCCAGCACGGTCTGGGCCAGCTGGTCGCCCACCTGAGCGGGCAGATCGACCCACCGCTCGGGCCAACTGAGGATCAGCCGACCGGCCCATTCGGCGTCCAGCACCTGGTGCAGCCGCTCGATGGTGGCCTTGGGCGGTCGGCCCAACGAGTTCCCGTCCAAGTAGGCGATCGGGTCCACGCCGATGGCGAAGCGCTCCCGGAACTCGCGCAGCGGGTCCGCCTCGTCGCGGCGGCGTGCGTCGCTCAGGTCGGCGGCGACCGGGGCGTACGAGGCGGTGCCGTCAGCCACCTACGTCCTCCCCGATCTCGGTGCGTACGGACAACAGCTCCGGAAAAAAGGTGAGCTCCAACGCCTTACGAAGGAAGCCGACTCCGGACGAGCCGCCGGTCCCCCGCTTGTAACCGATCACCCGCTCGACGGTCTTCATGTGCCGGAATCGCCAGAGCTGAAAGCTCTCCTCGACGTCGACAAGTTCCTCGCTGGCCTCGTACTCGGCCCAATAGCGCTCCGGCTCGGCATAGATCCGGCGCAGCACCTCGACCACCCCGGGATGAGCGGTGTAGGGCTGCGACCAGTCCCGCTCGGCGCGTTCGGCCGGTACGTCGTGACCGGCCCGGGCCAGGAAACGGAGGAACTCGTCGTACAGGCTCGGCGCCTCGAGGTCTGCCTGCAGGGCCGCGGCAACCGCCGGGTCGTGCCGGAACACCTTGATCATGCCAGGATTCTTATTGCCCAGCAGGAACTCCACGGTTCGGTACTGCGGCGACTGGAACCCCGACGCAACGCCGAGTTTGCCGCGGAACTGCGCGTACTCGATCGGGGTCAGCGTTTCCAGGACCGACCACTGCTCGAACATCTGCCGCTGGATGTGCTTGATCCGGGCCATCCGCTTCAGCGCCGGAGGCAGGTCGTCTGCGGCCAGTTTCGCTCGGGCAGAACGTAGTTCGTGGGCCAGCAGCTTGAGCCAGAGCTCGGTAACTTGGTGCTGGATGATGAACAACATCTCGTCGTGGTGGTTGGACAGCGGCACCTGCGCGCTGAGCAGCCGATCGAGGTGCAGGTAACCGCCGTAGGTCATCCGGTCGGCGAGGTCGGTGGTGACGCCCTCCTCGATAGGGCGGTAACCGAGCCGGTGGGGGCTTTCGGTCGGCTCGGGGCCGGATTGCGGTCGGGTCATCGCAGGGTGACCTGACGGGACAGGATCTTCGAGCGGAACCGCCGGGCCGGCTCGTCCAATTGTGGTGCCTTCTTCAGGGTCGAGGCCAAGCGGGCGTGGAAGTCCTGGGCCGGCTGCCACCAGTCCTGGGCCGGCGCATCGGCGGGCAGATCCCAGACCGGAGCGACCAGCCCGTGAGCGCGGAAAGCCCCGGCGTACTTCGTGCCCGTACCCAGATCCAGCTCGCCGGCGGCCCCGAGCACGGCCAGGGCGTCGAGCAGCGGCTCCTCGGGGTGAGTCATCACCCAGCGTAGGTGCGCCTTTGCGTCATCCGGACGGCACCAGTACGCGGCCTGCTCGCCTGGCATCCGAACCGAGGAGATGACCGCGGCGTTGGCCTGCTCCAGCATCCCGGACAGCGAAGCAGCGATCGGCTCGTCGTCGGCCTCCCGGCCCAACCAGAACCCGTAATCGTCGTGGACCGTGACGTCCAGTGGCGCGTCGCTGAGCAGCTCCTGCAGCCGCGGTCCGGCCGAGCCGGCTCCGCCGATCGGACCCGGGTTGACCGGTTGGCCGGGCTCGGCTTGCAGCGCGGCCTGCAGGGCGGTGCCGATGTCGCGACTGACGTCGTCAGAGGAGGCGACCAACTGCAGGCCGAGCAGGATCCGGCCGTCCTCCCGGACCAGCGCTGGTGCCAGCTGCGGCAGGACGGTTGCCAAGGTCACGGTGCGCTCTGCGTACGTGGGATCGGATAAGGTCAGCGGCGCGGTGGCTGCAGAGACCAGCTCGCGCATGGCGATCAGGTCGGGTTCCCCGGTCAGTCCCTCGAAGGGTCGGCCCACGCGCACAGGTTGTCCGGATCCATGGCAGTGCTTGTACCGGCGACCCGAGCCGCACGGGCAGGGCTGACGGGGATTGGGCACATCCGGTGACCCGGAGACCGGGGTGGCCGGGCGTGATCCGGCGCTGGGACGGCGCTTGCCACTCGCTCGGGTACCGGTAGCGGGTGTTCGAGCGCTGGGCGTACCGGCGCTGCGGGAGGACATGTCGCGACCTTAACGGGCCACCCGGGATCGGGCCTGTGCCTTCGGACGGACTTGCAAGCGACGGCCGATGCCGTGTCAAGAACCGTTACCCGCTGCGACCCGAGGGGCGGCAGTGACAATGCAGCCGGTCGTGGTGGGACGCGCCGGTTAGGCGACCCGCTTCTGTTGCTTGTTGGTGACGGTCAGGTCGACGATCACGGGCAGGTGTGGTGAGTCGAGGGCCTGCCGGGTGTGCGCGATGGTCTCGGTCTCGATGCGGTGCCGGATCGCGGCGAGATCGGCTGAGTCCTCGAGGACTACGTCGAGTACCAGCTCCGGCGCGTCTGCGTGGCCGATGATGCGGCTCTTGACGGAGTGCACCCCGCTGTACCCCTCGATTTCGTCAGCGACGGCCTTCGTGAGTGCCGACGAGGA
>JACCUM010000037.1 GCA_013811805.1 Geodermatophilaceae bacterium
AGCCGCGACCCTGCTCGGCGCGATCGCGTTCGCCGGCGCCGGCGGGGCGCTCAATCTGGTGCAGTCCAACTGGGTACGTGACAAGGGACTGGGGATGGGTGCGCGGCTGCCGAAGATCGTGTCACCGTTCACCGGCCAAGAAGTCGCCGCCCCGACGACGGGCTACTTCTTCCGGCGCGACGAGGCGAACATGCGCCGTTGGCGCGGCTGGTGGAAGGTCGCTGAACGCGAGCAGTTCACTACGTTCTTCGTGATCGGCGCGATCACGCTGTTCGTGTTCATGACCCTGACCTACGTCACGGTCGGGGTCGGCGGGGAAGCCGCCAGCTTCGACTTCATCCGGCAGCAGGGTGATTCCCTCGCGGACACGAAGGGCGCCTGGCTCGGGACGACGTTCTGGCTGATCGGCACGGTCGTGCTGTTCTCGACGAACCTGGCAGTTCTCGACATGGTCGGGCGGGTCACCGCGGACGTGCTCAAGACCGGCCCGCTGCGCGACAGTGAGAGGTGGACCGAGAGCCGACTCTACTTCGTCACCGTCTGGCTGGAGATCGTCTTTGGATCGGTGATCCTGCTGTCGGGCATCACCCAGCCGATCGTGTTGTTGGTGATCGCCTCGTCGCTGAACGGCCTGGTCATGTTCGTGTACTCCATTCTGCTGATCCAGCTCAACCGCGGCGTACTGCCACGCGAGATCGGGCTGAAGGGTGGTCGGCTGGTCGCCCTCGGTTGGGCGGTGCTGTTCTACGGCGGGTTCTCCGTCATCCTGCTGATCGACCAGGGGAAGATGCTGTTTGGCTAGCTTCGACCGGAGCCTGATGCGCGCGACCGGCCAGACGCTCGTCTTCGACGCCGACGACACGCTGTGGGAGAACAACGTGCTCTTCGAGCGGGTCATCGCCGACTTCATGGAATGGCTAGCACACCCGACGCTCGACCATTCGGCGATCCGCACGATGTTCAACGACATCGAGGCGGCCAACACCGTGACGCACGGCTACGGCAGCCGGGTCTTCCTGCGCAGCCTCGGGGAGTGCTTCGCCCGCCTGCAGGAGCGGCCGGCCACCGAGGCCGAGCGCCGGGAGATCGACGCCCTGGCCGTCGCCTTGGTGGAGCACCGGGTGGAGTTGGTACCCGGTGTTGCCAGCACTCTCGCCGAACTCGGCACGCGACACGAACTGCTGTTGCTCACCAAGGGCGCCGCCGATGAACAACAGAACAAGGTGCACGTCTCGGGTCTCGGGCACCATTTCCGCAGCATCCACATCGTGGCTGAGAAGAACGTCGAGACCTATCGACGTCTCGTACGGAACGAGTCGCTGAGGCCGTCCGAGACCTGGATGATCGGCAATTCGCCGAAGTCCGACATCAATCCGGCGCGTGCGGCAGGGCTCAATGCGGTGTTGGTGCCCAACGACAACACCTGGATCCTCGAGCACGACGACGTCGACCCCGACGATGCCGGCGTGCTGCGACTCGAGCGGTTCGCGGAACTACTCGACCACTTCTGAGCCTCGTGAGCGCGAGGCGCTCAGCGGTCGCGTTGATCGCTTTCGACGTCATCCTTCGAGGTGTCGAAGCCGGCCCGGTCCACCCGGCGGTGGAAGCGCATGCCAGTTAGGCCGCCGAGGATCGCGCCGACCAGCGTCACCACGAGAACGATCGCCAGGCCGATGAGGCCCCCAGCGGTGAGTTCGTCCGAGCTGACCGGGAGGGAAGGCAGGTTGACCTGACTGGTGATGTCGGTCTGCTGTCCGGCAATCAGCCCTGCAATGGTGAGGATGATGGCGATCACCACGGCCCAGAGCCAGACGGCGAGGCCCTGACGAGCGCCATTGAACCGGGCCATCCGGGCGGCGACGTACCCGCCGATGAAATAGGCGATGAACAGGATGACCAGCAGCGCGATCGCCACGCCGATCCCCACCCCGCGCAAGTCCTGGCTGGAAGCGCCGGTATCGACACCGATGCCTGCTGCGACGGCTGAGACGATCGCGACCAGCAGAATCGTGGCACCGATGGTGGGCAGCCACCCGAAGAAGGCCGACCCGAACTTCATGCCACCGAAGGCCTCCTTCTCACGCGCGCGCACGCTGTCGTGGTCGGTTCCCCCGGCCCGGTAGTCGCTGGCCCGGGAGGCGCCGGCCACAGCCGGGTCTACCGACGACCGCCCCGAATCGGACCTCTCGTACTGGTCACCGGTCCGCGGCCGGTCCCAGTCGGTTCCCCGGGCGTGGTCCACGTTGGAAGTAGACCGGCCGTCCCGGTCGCTGTCGCTACGTCCGAGGTCGGGGGAGCCATCCCGGTCCTGTGCTGTGGGAGCGGGGGGTACCGCTGGTGCCGGGCGGGTCGGCGGGGATGGGTCGGCCGGGTTGGATCGCTGAGGGTCGTACGGCTGTGACGTCATGAGTGTGTCCTTACTCCAAGACGTGCGCCTCGGAAGTCGGTGAGACGATCAGTCAGCATGCGGCTTACATCGTATGTCCTCTGGCACGGCGGTCCTAGCACCGATAAGTGAACCGCCGAGCCCCTGCCGTACGTATATATCCGTGGTGACTGAGTCAGTGGGCAGCGTCAGGGGACTGTCCATCCAGGGCGTGAGTGAACTTCTGGGGATCCCGGCTCCGACCATCCGCTCGTGGGAACGCAGGTATGGCCTGGCTCAGACCGCGCGCACCGGCGGGGGTCACCGGCGCTACGCCGCGACCGAGATCGCCGATCTCCGCCTGATGCGCGACGAGATCACCCGAGGTCGCCGCACCGCCGAGGCTGCGGTGCTGGTTCGGGACGCCGCTACCTCAACCCAGCCGTACCGCTCGTTCATCCAGGCCTTTCTCGACGTGGCCGAGACCATGAACGCCCGCCAGTTAGACGTCGTGCTGGACCATTGCCGGGATCAGTTCGGGCTCGACGACGCCATCTGCCGGGTGATCCTGCCCGGCATGCGCCTGATCGGGGTGGCCTGGCAGACGGGTCGATGCGACATCTCCCAAGAGCATCTGGTCACGAACGCGACCCGCAGCTGGCTGAAGAAGGTCCTGTCCCTGGGGCCCGTTCCATGGCAACGGGAGACCATCGTCTTGAGCTGTGGCCCCGGTGATCTGCACACCGTCGGGCTGGAGTCGATGGAGGTGCTGCTGGCTCAGCGCGGCTGGGGATGTCACCTGCTCGGCGAACGCATCCCGCCGACGGCCCTCACCGCTGCGATCAACCGGACTCGAGCCGCCGCCACGATCGTCGTCTCGCACATCGCCTCGCACCGCCGTGCGACGGTCGCCTCGCTCCAGGCAGCCGATCGGACGAGCACCAGGTTGTTCTACGCCGGGAACGCCTTTCTCGCCGCGACCACGCGCACTGCGGTCCCGGGCACCTACCTCGGCGAGGATCTCATCCAAGCGGTGGAGACGGTATCCAGGGCACTGGAACCGGCCCCCGGCGAGTCTGACAACGTCCTGAAGCGTTGCCTCTCGCCTGCGCTGCCGTCACCATGGAGCCTTCGGCCCATCCGCCGTACGGATCAGAGGGGTAGCTCATGACGCAACCGGTTTTCTCCCGACGAAATGCTCTCGGCCTGTTCGGACTGGCTGGTCTGGCCGCGACTGCGGGCTGTGGCAGCAGCGTGGGCGGAGGGAGCAGTGCAGGCTCGAGCGCCTCTGGGGGCGGGGGAGCGATCAAAGTCGGACTCGTGATCCCGCAGGACGGCGTCTACACCCCGCTCGGTGTTGACATGAAGAACGGCTGGGACCTCTTTCTCGAGCGCCACGACGGCATGCTCGGCGGGTACGAGGTCGAGACCGTCATCGGCGACGAGGGCGAGGGGCCCGACACCGGTGTTCCGGCGATCCAGGGACTGATCCAGCGAGACAACGTGGACGTTCTCGTCGGCATCGTCAACTCCGCGTCGGCGCTGGGAGCGGCCGAGGCGGTCGCGGCCGCCAAGAAGGTGCTGGTGATCTCGAACGCCGGCGCGAATGCGGTGACCGGGGACGCCCGCAACCCCTACATCTGGCGGGCCTCGTTCAACAACGCCCAGGCCGCCTTCGCGATGGGGGAATATCTCGCGAGCCAGCAGCCCGAGGGCGGGGTTTTCCTGATGGCGCCGGACTACGCGGCCGGTCAGGAGACTTTCGTGGCATTCAAGGCGTCCTACGAGGGCGGCGGCGGCACGATCGCGGGCGAGGCGCTGACCCCGTTCGGAACCACACAGGATTTCCAGCCGTTCCTGTCCGCGATCCCAGGCTCCGGTGCCGGAGCGACCTTTGTCTTCTATTCCGGCGGCGAAGCGGTCAGCTTCGTCCAGCAGTACGCGGGTTTCGGGCTCAAGGACACCGTGCCGCTGTACGGGTCGGGCTTTCTCACGGAGGGCAGCGTGCTCGAGGCTCAAGGCGAGGCAGCGGTCGGGATCCAGACCGCGCTGCACTACTCGACCGAGATCGACAACCCGGCCAACACCGAGTTCGTCGAGGCCTACCAGGAGGCCTACGACGTGCTGCCGACCTGCTTCGCCGTCCAAACCTGGGACGCGGCACTGGTGCTCGACCTTGCTTTGGCCGACGCCGCGGACCTGTCCGGTGACGCGGTGTCCGAGGCCCTCGGCGGAGTGGGGGAGATCAGCGACAGTCCGCGTGGTGCATGGACTTTCGACGGCCAGTCGCCCAAGCACGTCGAGTATCTCCGCGAGGTGCAGGAAGGTGACGGTGGCCTGATCAATGTGGTCGTCGAGGAACTCGGCGAATACGGTCAGTAGGGGTGGAGCGGCCGGGCGAAGCCGCACCGAACGCTGGCTGTGGTGAGACGGCCGGGCAGTAGAGTTCGGCCCCTATGACCGAGTGGTTCGCCGACAACTTCATCTCGATCCTCAACGGCCTGGCCATCGGCTCGTTGCTGTTCATCCTGGCCGTCGGTCTGTCTCTGGTCTTCGGGATGATGGACGTCCTCAACCTGGGCCACGGTGCGCTGTACCTGATCGGCGCGTACGTCGGCTTCCAGTTCACCGGCGGGATTTCCTCGTGGGGCGGCTTCCTGACCGCACTCGCGGTTGCCGCCGCATTCGGGCTGGTCGCCGGGCTGATCCTGTCGGTGGCGACCGAGCCGCTGGTCGGCCGCGGGCATCTTGACCAGGCGTTGCTGACCCTCGGGGTGGCCCTAGTCGTGGCCGAGGTCATCTCGATCATCTTCGGTGACGACGTCCAGAACGTGGTCGCACCACCGGGACTCAATGAGTCGATCCAGGTGTTCGGCAACACCTATCCGGCCTATCGACTCGCGCTGATCGGGGTCGGTGCGGTCCTGGCGATCGTGGTCTGGCTGGTCATCGAGAAGTCCTCGCTCGGCGCGCTGATCCGGGCCAGCGTCAGCGACCGCGAGATGGTGTCATCAGTCGGCGTGGACAACCGCAAGGTGAAGGCCGGCGTGTTCGCGTTCGGATCCATGCTCGCCGCGCTGGCCGGCGTGTTGGGTGGTCCGGTCTACGGCGCGCGCACTGGGCTGGATGAGACCGTGCTGCTGCTTGCTCTGGTGGTGATCGTCATCGGCGGGCTGGGTTCGGTGCGCGGCGCACTGATCGGTTCACTGGTCATCGGCCAGGTCGAATCCTTGGGCCGGGCCAATCTCCCGGAGTTTGCCTCGTTCATGCTCTTCGGCGCATTGGCGGTGGTGCTGATCGTCCGGCCACGAGGATTGTTCGGCAGCAAGGTGGGTGCGCCGTGAGCGCCGAGGCCGAAACCCCCACTGTGGACGAGCCGATCGTGCCCTCGCCGGGATCGACCGGTCCCTCCGGCTCGCCGGGTCGACGTCTGCCGCTGGGTCGGTTGATCGCCGCGCTCCTGCTGGTCGTCCTTGCGGCCGTACCACTGTTCGTGGCTCAGTTTCCTACTTCGATGCTCGCCCGGATGCTGATCTTCGCACTCCTGGCGGTCAGCCTCGACCTGCTGGTCGGCATCACCGGTCTTCCCTCGCTGGGTCATGCGGCCTACTTCGGGGTCGGCGCCTATACGGCCGGCCTGGTCGCCAAGCACTGGACCGCCGCCGCCCCGATCCCGCTAGTGGCCGCAGTAGTGGTCGCCGCGTTCGCCGCCGCGGCAACCGGCTGGCTGGCGGTCCGATCGCACGGCGTGTTCTTCCTGATGCTGACCCTGGCCATCGGTGAACTCATCCAGCAGCTGTCCGAGAGCTGGTCGGATGTGACCGGCGGGGACAACGGGCTGTACGGGATTCCGGCCGTGGAGGTCGCCGGCGAGCCGCTCGTCCTGGTCGGCTACGTGTACTGGTACGTCCTGATCTTCGCGGTCCTCGGGTTCGCCGTGATCTGGGCGGTGTCCCGCTCGCCGTTCGGTGCGGCCCTGCGGGGGATCCGGGACAACGAGGCGCGGATGCGCTCGCTCGGCTATTCGCCGTTCCGCTACAAGCTGGCCGGATTCGTCATCGCGGGTGCGGTCGCGGGCTTGGCCGGCGGGCTGCTTGCCGTACAACAACAGTTGGTCACGCCGGCCGATCTCGGCTTCACCACGTCGGCACTTGCCTTACTCGCGGTTGCTGTGGGTGGGGCCGGGTCGTTGTGGGGACCGGCGATCGGGGCAGCGCTGGTCGTGCTGATCCGGGACGTCTACGGGCCCGACCTCGACGGGCACGGCACTCTGGTCCTCGGGATCGTCTTCATCGTGGCGGTCTATTCGCTACGGCACGGGATCGCCGGTCTGTCGACGACTCAATTCCGCCGCGGACCGGGGCGACAGACCGAGAAAGCCGACGGATGACCCGGAGACGAGCATCGCAGCAGATGTCCGGAGGGGCTGCTCGACAAAGGGGTTCCGATGAGTGGTCCTCCCCGCCGGACGGCTCCGAGGACCGGAGTCGACTCGCGCGCGAAGCGCGCCATGTGATGGACAAGCAATGAGCGCGCTGCTCGAACTTCGCCGGGTGGGCCGGAGCTTCGGTGCACTCAAAGCCGTGGATGGCGTGGATCTCGACGTCTCCTCCGGTGTCCGGCACGCCCTAATCGGCCCGAACGGTGCCGGCAAGAGCACCCTGTTCCGGCTGATCTCTGGCGAGATGCCGGTGACCACCGGAACGGTGACCCTGACCGGCAACGACGTGACGAAGATGTCCCAGGTGCGCCGGGCGCGACGAGGCCTGGCCCAGACGATGCAGCACTCCAGCTTGTTCCTGACCCAGACGGCAGGCCAGAACGTGGCGCTGGCCGCCCAGCGGCACCGGGGCACCGCGACCTGGCTGCTGCCCCGGCGGCAGCCCAACGTCGATGCCCGGGTCGGCGAGTTGCTGGACTCCGTCGGCCTGTCGGAGCGGGCCGATGTGGTGGTCTCCGCGCTCTCCCATGGCGAGCGGCGCCAGCTGGAGATCGCCGTCGCACTGGCCTGTGAGCCCAGTCTGTTGCTCATGGACGAGCCGGCTGCGGGCATGTCGCCGGCCGAGAGTGGGCGGCTCACCGAACTGGTCCTGGCGCTGCCGCGGGAGATCACCGTGGTCATCGTCGAGCACGATCTCGACGTGGTCTTCGCCCTCGCCGAGCGCGTCACGGTCCTGCATCTGGGCCAGGTGCTGCTGACCGGGACACCGGACGAGGTGCGCGGCAGCGCCGCCGTACAAGAGGCATATCTCGGCTCGAGCAACCGCGGCGAGCTCTTCGAATCCACCTCCGCTCCGCCTCAAGGCCCCCTTGTGCCAAACCTATTGGCACAAGGCCCCCTTGAGTCAACAGGTGGGGGGTAGCTCGTGACGCTGCAGATCACGGGGCTTTCGTCCGGGTACGGGCGCAGCAGTGTCCTGCAGGGTGTGGATCTCGATGTTCCCGACGGCCGGGTCCTGGGTCTGCTCGGTCGCAACGGCGTCGGGAAGACCACCCTGATTCACACGGTGATGGGGCTGGTCCGGCCGACCGGTGGCTCGATCACCCTGGACGGCAAGGAACTCGCCGGGCGGCGTACGGACCAGATCGCCCGGGCCGGGTTGGCTCTGGTCCCCCAGGGACGCCGGATCTGGCCGAACCTCGACGTCACCGAACATCTGGACCTGGCCTCCCGACGCGGTGGCGGTACGGGCACCTGGACGGTCCCGAAGGTCCTGGAGTTGCTGCCGCGACTGGCTGAGCGCCGCAGTCACCTCGGTGGTCAGCTCTCCGGCGGCGAGCAGCAGATGCTGGCCATCGCCCGGGCCCTGCTCACCGGGCCACGCATGCTGCTGATGGACGAGCCCTCCGACGGCTTGGCGCCGACGATCGTGGACCAGATCGGCGGGGTGATCACAACCCTCAAGGAGCAGGGCGTGACCGTGCTGTTGGTCGAACAGGACCTGCACCTGGCGTTCCTGGTCGCCGACGAGATCGCCGTGATGGTCAAGGGCCAGATCGCGCACCGCTGCTCGACCACCGACTTCCGGGCCGACGAGCCGACCGCGCGACGGCTGCTCGGCGTCGCCTAGCTCGAGGAGAGCAGCTTCCACTGGGCGGTCGCACCGTCACGCCAGGCGTCGTGCTTGTCGCGGAAGAGTTCGCGCGCGCTGCGTCCTGCCCAGTCGCGGGGCAGCAGCGCCGTCGGCAACTGCGGGTCCAGGAACGGGAACCGTCGCCATTCGTGCACGAGATGGATCTGGGACAGCAGCGCCTCGGTGTCGTCGGCGGGTTCGAGGTCGGCAAAGGTGTCCAGGAACCGGTCATACCTGGCGGCGATTTCCGGCAGGTCCCAGGCCCGGTTGACCAGGTCCGGCTCGTGGCCGATCCCGGCATGCCCCCCGACGAAGGAGAACACCGATCGGTTCAGGCCGAGATCGGCCAGCACCTCCCGGGCTTCGTCAGCGAGTTGGGGTCGCGGAGTGACCCACACACCAGGGGCGGGCGACCCGAAGCCGGCCCACGCCAACCGGGTACGCGCGCGCCGGCGCAGGCCGCGCTCGGTCTCCGGGACGCTGACCAGCAGGACCAGCCACTCACCGTCCCAGTCCGGGGTCTCGCTAGCGAAGGTGTAGATCCGCTCCGCGCCGTCGCTGAGTAACCGTCGACCGGTCGCGGTCAGAGTCCACTGTGCCCGCCTGCCGACCTTGGCCGACGCGATCAATCCATCCGCGCCGGTACGGGCCAGCGCCTGCCGAGCAGCACGGTGCTCGATGCCCAGCAACTCCAGCGTGTCGGTCACCGCGGCGGTCCAGACCGGCCGTCTGCGTGGGAGCACGAACTCCCCGAGGACGGTCAGCAGGTACGACGACGCGCTGGCCGTACCGAACTCGTGCCGCCGGGCCGCGACACCCGGTGGGCTGCGCTGGCCGACCCATCCGGGCGCCAGACCGGCACCGGTCAACTGCTGCGGGAATTCCACGTGCGGCAACCTCCGTGCCGATCGTGACACAGGCCGGAAAGCTTACCTACGACGACACCTGTCAAGCGGATCATGCGACCATAATATGCGACAACCACTTGACGATGCGCCACGAATCTGTAGACAATTGGGATACCCCCCGCACCTCGAGGAGCTCACATCATGACCAGTGCCGGCGTACCAGTGACTGAAACCGATGCCGCACCCGTACCCATCGTGAGTGACGTGCCGACTGTGAGCTTCCGGACCCGCCCCGGGGCCTATCGGCACTGGAAGCTCGCGGTCGACGGCGAGATCGCCACGCTCACCCTCGATGTCGATGAGCAAGGCGGCATCGTGCCTGGGTACGAGCTCAAGCTGAACTCCTACGACCTCGGCGTGGACATCGAGCTGTACGACGCCACTACGCGGCTGCGTTTCGAGCATCCCGAGGTCAAGGCGGTAGTGGTGACCAGTGGCAAGGCGAAGTCCTTCTGCGCCGGAGCCAACATCCGCATGCTCGCCGCATCCACGCACCCCTGGAAGGT
>JACCUM010000038.1 GCA_013811805.1 Geodermatophilaceae bacterium
AGCTAGCAGGCCCACAACGGCGAACCGGGAAGGCTGGGCGAAGGTGCCCTCATCTGGTAAGCCGGGTCCGTATCGAGGCCGTCAGATCTGCGACAGCGCGCGCCGGGTTGGGCGTATCGGCCAGTAGCAGGGCACCTCTGCGCAGTGCCAGGCTCGGGCAGGTCACGGGGTCTCCGAGGTTCGTCTCAACAGGTCCTGACTACATTCGTTGCAACCCCGAGTAGGGATGGCTATTCCGGTCAGGCGAACTCGCAGACACCGACGGCTCTGGAACTGCTGCCCCGGTCGAGGCCGACCGTCGATCGGCGATGGCCCCGTAGGCGATCTGGCGAGAAGTTGGGAAAAGCCGGCGGTACGGGCACCCGGTAGCCAACCGTCAACTGCTCCTCGATGACCGCGTGCAGCACAGAAGCGTCCAGGCGGTCGCGCTGCTCCAGGTCAGCGGCCCAGACCCAGCCAGGCAATCCGCGGTGAGAGACACGTCGGCTCTCTGCCAGACCGATGTCGACACCGAAGAGGTCGCGCTCGCGTTCGATGAGCTGACCGAGAGGTAGACGACGTCATCGCTCACACAGCGGAACCAGCTTCCCAACGCCAGCAGCTGCCGGCACTCGGCCGAGCCGGGAATGGCGTAGTAAGTCGAAGGTCTGGGGGCCCGATGTCTGCACCAGTTCGCGCCCAGAAACCGGCTGCCTCTGAGTTCAGGCAGTCGAGTACCCGTCGGGTGTCCAGCCCGGCGTCCGGACACATCCTGGCGACGGGAATCTCGCTGGATAGCACGTTCTGACCGCTGCCCGGGGCCGCCGACACGGTCCGGCTCGGCCATGCTGCAACCGCTGGCCACCACGCACATCACCAGGCACATCAGCAGGGGCATTTGCTACAGACCGCCAGGCGACGGCTGCCGACTGCCGTGGACGCATGCGCGGATCGTTGCACTCGCTCACGACGCCAAACAGCATCGGACAACGGCAATAGGCTGCATGCCGTGGCCATCCTCATCGACGCGCCGGTGTGGCCGTTCCGGGACCGGCTGTGGTCACACCTGGTCAGTGACGTGTCCTATGCCGAGCTGCATGCCTTCGCCGGGCGGCTCGCACTTCCCGAACGGGCCTTCCACCGCGACCACTACGACTTGCCCGCCGAACGGCATGCCGAAGCCCTGGCCCTGGGGGCGCGACAGGTCAGCGGTCGGGAGGTCCTGGCGGCGCTGCGGCGTGCAGGTCTGCGGCGGACGGCGCCACGGCGCCCTCGGCCGGCTGGCCAGCCACCGGAGCAGCTGGCGTCGCCAAGCCCGGACCCGATTGCAGGAGGCTGAGTTCGGCGGTCATGTTCCGCCTGGCGACGGCCTCCATCGGAGCGAGCACCGCCAGGCGGTAGACCGACGGCGTCTCCAAGAGCGACTCGAGTACGGCCGCCCGCCCGGCCCGGAACTCCGGATCCGGGACGTGCGCGTACTCCTCCCGGATGGCGTTGAGGTAGGCCACGTAGGCCTCCGGCGGGCTGCCCAGGACCATCAGATCGGCGTCGTTGAGCAATTCCCCGTTTCGGTCCCCGCCGACCGGGTCGTGACGTGCGGTCAGGCGCACGAGCCTGGCTACTTCGTCGACACGGTCGCTCGGGAGGCTGAGCGCGCCTAACTCATCGACCGCCAGCTCTGCACTGCGCTCCTCGTTGTCGGCGGCGCGTGGATCGTAGATCGCGTCGTGGTACCAGGCAGCCAGACGTACGGCGTCGAGGTCGGTTCCGTGGTTGCCGTACTCATCGAGAAACAGCAGGACGGCGCTCAGGTGACCGATCCCGTGGTAGCGCCGGTGCGGCTCACTCCAGCGGGTGATCAGACCCGCCCAGCAGTCGAGCGCCGGCTGACTTGGCCCGACGACGGCGGTCCATGCGGCGGCGAGGTCCACAGGCATCGAGCTCAGCGGACTCCGCAGGTGCGCACGATCAACAGCGCGACCGCCCGGGCAGTGCTCACCAGATCGTTGATATGCACCTGTTCTCGCGGTGAGTGCGCCAACCGGACATCTCCAGGTCCGAAGTGAACGGTGGGGATGTCTTCGGCGGCATACAACCGGAGGTCGCTGCCGTACGCCGCGGCGGCCTCCGGCGGAATGCCACCCCGGATGTCGGCTGCCGCAGCCTGCACCCTGCCCAGCAGGGGATGCCCTGGCGGCAGCGTGCCACTTCCGAATTGGCCGCCCGACCAGGTGACGGTCGCGGGATGATCGGTCAGCCAGGGATCGCTCGAGCAGGCTTCGACGACCCGGTCTTCGAGGACCTTGCGAGCCGCTGCCGATGGCTCACCGATCGCGACGCCGTACCGTCCCTCGGCTATCAGGCGATCCGGGACGCTGCTCGGCCAATCTCCACTGCGGATGGTGCCGATGGACAGCGCGTAAGGCAGGTCGTGCCCGCGCAGACGTACGTCTGTGTCGGCGTTGCGTTCGCTTTCCAGCTCTCGTAGGGCGAGATGGATCGGCCAGAAGGACTCGAACGCACTGACCCCGAGCTCCCTGGTGGCCCCGTGTGCGGCTCGGCCGGTCACCTCGATCCGGAAGGTGAGCGCCCCGGCGTTGGCTGTGTGCACCGTGCCGCTGGTGGGCTCCAGGATGACCGCCGCATCGCCTCGGTACCCACGGCGCAAGGTGGACCACGCGCCCAGGCCGCCGTCCTCCTCTCCCACGACACTATGCAACGCCAGCCTGCCGGCCAGCCGTATCCCGCTGTTGGTCACCGCCTTTGCGGCCGCGAGAGCGGCCACCACGCCAGCCTTCATGTCACAGGCCCCGCGCCCGTGCACGACGTCGCCCTCGATCCGCGGGCGGAAGGGTTCACCGGACCACCGCGACAAGTCGCCCGGCGGGACCACGTCGATGTGTCCGTTCAGGATCAAGGTGGGCCCGTCATCGCCACCGGTGATCCCGACCAGGCCCCAGGCCTCGGTACGGGGCGCTTCGAGGCCCGGAAAGTCCGGGTGGGCTTTGGCTTCGGGTAGGTCGATCGGCCAGAGGTCGGTGTCCAGGCCGAGTGGGTCGAAATAGCCAGCCAGCCGATGCTGGGCGTCGCTTTCCGCGGCGCTGCCGGTGATCGAGGGGATGGCGATCAGTTCGACCAGGCGATCCAACGCCCAGGATGCGTCGATCGCGTCCAGGACACGTTGTTCACGGGTGGATACGGTCGGCACGCGAGCCATGATGGCATCGGTACGGCGTGGAGTTCACGGGGCGGGGTGTGGCGTTGCTAGCGTCTGTTCGAGTTGCCATGGCCGAGCCAGGATGAGAGCGGTGAACGTGAGTTCTGTCCGAAGCTCAGGGGCAGTCCGGCTGCTCGAGGACCTGGTTCGGATCTCCTCCGCCGGTGCCAACGAGGGGACGGTCAACCGGCATTGCGCGCTGATGCTCAATGCGGTCAACGCTCGGACCCAGTTCGTCAAGTGGGCACCCAACCGGGAGCAGCTGATCGCCCGATTCGACGGAAACGGTCCGCCTCTGACGCTGACTGGGCACGTCGACACCGTGCCGGCCAACCGGTTGGACTGGAGTGTCGACCCCTGGGCGGCCGAAAGTGACGGCGTTCGGATCGTGGGCAGAGGCACGTCGGACATGAAGAGCGGCATCGCCGCCATGGTGACCGCCGTGGTCGGCCATCTCCGCCGGCCGCATGCCTGCCGTGGGATCCAACTCGTGCTCACCGCCGCCGAGGAGACCGGATGTCAGGGTGCGCTGCAAGTCCCCTCGTCGGTGCTTGGCCAGGGCGGTCCGCTGCTGGTGGGGGAGCCGACGGCGAACGCGCTCGTCGCGGCACACAAGGGGGCCTTGTGGCTTCGCCTGACAGCCCGCGGTAGGGCGGCACACGGATCGGCACCCGAACTCGGGGACAACGCGGTGGTCCGCCTGGCTCGCGCGGTGACGGCCCTGCACGACGTCTCGTCCTGGCCCTCGGATGAGCGGTTCGGCCAGGTGACGGCCAATGTGGGCAGATTCTGCGGTGGGGTACAGCCCAACGTCGTACCCGATTCTGCCGAGTTGCAGCTCGACCTGCGTACCGTCCCTGGCGTGGACCCGACGAAATTGCGGCAACAAGTGAAAGACATTGTGGGCAAAGACATTTCGGTCGCCGACCTGGTCGACCTACCACTGGTCGACACAGACGTGGACGATCCGTTCGTCGGGCTCGTCCGCGAAGCCCTGGTGGTGAACGGCCTTCCCGATGAGCCGTCGCCGCCGGCTCGCTTCTTCACCGACGCCTCCGCTCTGATCGGCTTGCTCTCAAACGGCTCGCCGAACCGGCCGGCACCGGTGCCCACCGTGATCCTCGGCCCCGGGGAGCCCGATCAGTGCCATGTGGTCGACGAGTGGTGCCGAGCGGATCGGGTCGAACAGGCGGTCGCGGTCTACGCCTCGATCCTGGCCGCCTGGTGCGACGGCGCGGGGATGACGGTGGCGACTTGAGCGAGGCCGTACAGATCGGGCGCCTTGACCTCGCACCGGCGTCGGCACATCGTGGCTTGCTTGCCGACCCGGTCGCGGCCGCACTGGAGGACGCCGCGCTGCAGGACGCCTCCTTCGCGGATGTGGCGGTCGCTGCGATCGACCCCGGGCTCGCCGATACCGCGGCCTTCTGCGCCGCCTATGACGTCCCGCTCGAGATCTCCGCGAACTGTGTCGTGGTGGCTGGCAAACGCGACGGGGAGCAACGAATCGCTGCGTGTGTGGTGCTGGCCACGACCCGAGCCGACGTGAACGGAATCGTCAAGCGACGTCTCGACGTGCGCAAGGCCTCCTTCCTCTCCATGGACGAGGCGGTGGCGCAGTCCGGAATGGAGTACGGCGGAATCACGCCGCTCGGTCTGCCTCTCGGGTGGCCGGTTCTCGTCGACGACGCGGTAGCCGCGCTGTCCTGGGTGATCATCGGCAGTGGCCTACGGCGATCCAAGCTCGCCATTCCCGGGGCGGCGCTTGCCGCGTTGGCGGCGCGTGGCAGCGGCGGTGTCGTCCCGGGACTTGCAGTCGGC
>JACCUM010000043.1 GCA_013811805.1 Geodermatophilaceae bacterium
CAACGGCAGGGCCGGTCCATCCCTCACCTCGCCCAGGCCGAGGTACGGGGAGCAGATCATCCTCGGGCTGCTGCGGCTGGCTGCGGCGCTGTCAGTCGTCATCACGATCGGGATCATTCTGGTTGTCTTCACCGAGGCGATCGCCCTGTTCGGAATTCCCGGTGTCTCAGTCGTCGAATTCTTCACCGACACTGCGTGGCGCCCGTTCACCGGCCCCGAGTCGGACCTGTTTCGGATCGGCGTGCTGCCCCTGCTGAACTCCACGTTGCTGATCACCGCGATCGCGCTGGCCATTGCGGTGCCGTTGGGACTAGCGACGGCGATCTACCTGTCGGAGTACGCCCGACCGCGAGTGCGCAGGACGGTCAAACCGATTCTGGAGCTGCTGGCCGGCGTACCGACCGTCGTGCTCGGGTACTTCGCGCTCACGTTCATGACACCTGTGCTGCGGTCGGTCTTCGGCACCGATGTGGTCCCGATCTTCAACGCGATGAGCGCGGGCATCGTGGTGGGGATCCTCATCGTGCCGACGATCGCCTCGATCTCCGAGGACTCCATGAGCGCGGTCCCGCGGGCGCTGCGCGAGGGCGCCTACGGCCTGGGTTCCGCTCGGCGGCAGGTAGCCCTGAAGGTCGTCTTCCCGGCTGCCTTGTCCGGCATCGTCGCCGCAGTGATTCTGGGCTTCGGCCGAGCCGTCGGTGAGACCCTGATCGTCACGCTGGCCGCCGGAAACCAGCCGCCGCCGGATCTACCGGCGCTCGACCCTTTCCAGCAGGTGCAGACCATGACCGCTTACATCACCCAAGCAGTTGGCGGTGAATCGTCTCGCGGTTCGGTGACGTTCCAGTCGATCTTCGCCGTGGGCGCGCTGCTGTTCGTACTGACCTTCCTCGTGAACCTGATCGCACTCAGGATCGTGCGCCGCTTCCGAGAGGAGTACTGAGCGTGGCGGTTTCCACGTCAGCCCCACCGCGCGAGCAGCCCGATCGCGCCTTCCGCGCTCCGGTGGGCAACACGATCAGGGAGAAGTTCACCCAGCTCGTCCTGCTGCTCGGGACTCTGGTGGCCCTTGCTGTCCTGGCCATCCTGCTGATCGACATTGCCTTTGACGGCGTCGGTGGCCTGAGTCTGAACTTCCTCAGTAACTACACCTCACGCTTCCCGGAGATGACCGGGATCCGGGCCGGGATCACCGGCACCCTGTCGTTGATGCTGCTCACGGCGCTCATGACGTTCCCGCTCGGGGTCGGGGCTGCGCTGTACCTCGAGGAGTTCGCGGAGCGCAACCGCTGGACCCGGCTGCTGGAGACGAACATCAACAACCTGGCCGGGGTGCCCTCGATCGTCTACGGCCTACTGGGCCTGTCCGTTTTCGTCTTCTTCCTGGGCTTCGGCCGTTCGCTGATCACCGGGGCCCTCACGTTGACCGCACTCATCCTGCCCGTCGTGATCGTTGCTAGCCGGGAGGCGCTGCGAGCGGTGCCCCGGGAGATCCGCGACGGCGGACTGGCACTCGGGGCAACGCCGCTGCAGGTTGCTTTCCGGCAGACAGTTCCAGCGGCCATCCCGTCCATCATGACGGGAATGATTCTGTCGCTGTCGCGCGCGATCGGCGAGACTGCCCCCATTCTGGTTGCTGGCGCAGTGTTCTCCCGCCGAGCCGACAACGAGCCATGGAACCTGTCCGAGTCATACACCGCCATACCGATTCAGATCTTCGACTTCGTCAAGAGACCGCAGGAGGAGTTCCAGGTGGGAGTGGCCAGCGCCGCGATCATCGTCCTGATGACCGTGCTGCTCTTCATGAACTCGGCGGCCATCATCATCCGCAACCGCTACGCGAGGAAGATCTAATGGACCAGCGAACGTCGAGCGATCAGCGAGCAGCGTTCTCACCCGTCCGCCTGGACACCGGCCGGCCTGAAACCCACCGGCCGTCGGCGTCATCAACCGACGGGAGGTCGACCGACACGGCCGCGTCACGCCCATCTGCCCCACCAAAGCGATCGACAGACGACGTGGTTTTCGACGTCGACGACGTGTCGGTTCACTACGGCTCGGCGCCCGCGCTCGTGAACGTCAGCCTCACGATCCAGCGACGCAAGATCACCGCCTTCATCGGACCCTCGGGATGCGGGAAGTCGACCTTCATTCGCTGCTTCAACCGTACGAACGATCTGATCCCCAACGCCCGCGTACAGGGTCGGATCCACTACCACAATCAAGACCTCTACGCCAAGGACGTAGATCCGGTCGAGGTCCGACGGCGAATCGGCATGGTGTTCCAGAAGCCCAACCCGTTTCCGAAGTCGATCTATGACAACCTCACGTTCGGGCCGAAGGTCAATCGCATGAAAGTGGACTACGACGAGGTGGTGGAGACCTCGCTGCGCCGGGCCGCCCTGTGGGACGAGGTGAAGGGCAAGCTCAAGCAGAACGCCTACAGCCTGTCCGGCGGCCAACAGCAACGGCTGTGCATCGCCCGGGCACTGACCGTGGATCCCGAGGTCATCCTCATGGACGAGCCTTGCTCGGCCCTGGACCCGATCGCCACCGCGCACATCGAGGATCTGATGCGCGAGCTCGAACGCGACTACACCATCATCATCGTGACCCACAACATGCAGCAGGCCGCGCGGGTGAGCGATCGCACCGCTTTCTTCACCGCCGAGGTCGAATCCGAGAACGATGACCGGCGCTTCGGTCGCCTGGTGGAGATCGACGACACCAGCAAGATCTTCTCGAACCCCAGCGATCGGCGCACTGAGGACTACATCTCCGGTCGGTTCGGCTGAGCGGCGAAGCGCTTCGACTGCCCTGACGGACAACGCAGGCCAGAGGGTCAAGATCAGCACGGGTTGCCTAGGGTTTCGCCATGGCCAGCCCGCGCATCATCAGTGACAGCATCGTGGTCGACGCCTCCCCCGCGGTGATCTTCGCGATTCTCGCCGACCCGTCTGCTCACCTCGAGATCGACGGCTCGGAGTCCGTTCAAGGTGTCACGTCGACCCAGACCCGGCGCAAGCTGGCTCTGGGCGATCGCTTCGGGATGCGGATGAAGATCGGGCTCCCGTACACGGTGCGAAACACGGTCGTCGAGTACGACGACAACCGGCTGATCGCCTGGCAGCACTTCGCCAAGCACACCTGGCGCTACGAACTCGACGAGTTCGAGGCCGGGCGCACCAGGGTGACCGAGTCCTGGGACTGGTCCGGATCCCCGTATGCGCGCCTGATCGAACTCTTCGGCTTCCCGAATCGCAACCGCAAGGGGATCGCGGCTAGCCTGCCCAAACTCAAAGCGCTGGCCGAGAAGCATGCGGCCCAAGCCAAGACCTAGCGGTCTGGGCTACGAGCAGGGGAACCATTCCGCCGCAGCACTGGCCTTGGCGCGCTGTTCGGTGAAGCGCCGCTGCACCTCGCTGATGGCGGCATTCAGCGGGAAGATCTCTCGGGTGACCAGCTGGTCATCATGGTC
>JACCUM010000112.1 GCA_013811805.1 Geodermatophilaceae bacterium
GTGAGCCCGAGGGCCACCTCGGTCAGGACTGGTTCGCTGCCTTCGGTCTCGACCACCCACACGTTCCCGGTGGCCACAGTTCCCTCGACGGCCGTCACCGGGACGACGAGAACGCCGGTGGCCGCACCTGCTGCTATGTCGATCGTTGCTGACAGGCCGGCGACCACGGTGGTTCCCGGCGGTATGGAGCAGCGAGCAATCGCACCGGTCGGCTGCGTGTTCGGATCCACCGGAGGGGCGTAGGGGTCGGCTGGAGTCGGGGCGGACGGCGCGTCGCTCTCCGGTACGCCGACCGCCAGGGCACCGCAGGCGAACGGCGCGGGGCCGCCTTGAACGGCGACGGTCGCAGCCGTCGGCGCGGCAAGGAGTCGGAGTTGATCGCCCTGGGTCAACGGAGCGGACACACTGAGAGTCCCCGGCGACACCGTTGCCAGGACATCGCCGACCGAGACCAGTTGCTTGGCGATCACCGGAACTGACGAGAGGCTGCCGGCTGCGGTCGAGGTGATCGTGACGTACCGGAAGCTCGGGGTCGTCGGAGGCGGCGCGGCCTCGGGATCATCCGCTACCGGCGGCGTACTGGGCGGCTCGCGTTCGTAGCGCACCTCGGCGATCGGCGTGCCGACCGAAACCACGGCGCCTGGTCGCAGGAAGATCGTGCTGATCTCTCCGGCCTGCGTCACCTTGACCTCCACCGCCGGGTCGGCAGCGACCTGTCCGGTCAGGCTCACCGTGTTACTTATGTCGCCGCGAGCGACGGTGACCAGCGGCGGGGTCACATCAGCGAAGGGTTGCGCTGTCTGGTCGTCGACCGAGGGCTCGGCCCGGAAGAACGCGAGCCATACCAGGGAGATTGCGATCAGTCCCCAGATCAGGATGCGGAGTGCTGGAAACACGTAGCTCCGGACCACACCCATGACTCTCCCCGCCCGATCGGTGAAAAGAACGACCCGCCTTCAGTGCCCGGCGCGCCACTGCATTGCAGACCCTATGAGACGGCTCTGACTGGATCGTCAGACCTGGGGATGACCTCGGGTCCCACTCCTGGGGTGCTCTCCGCGGTAGGTCGGACGCGGCGCAGCCGCTCCCACGGCAGCAGGCACAGGATGGCCACGCAGTGTGGCAAGAAAATGATTCGCACACCGGTGAAAACCATCAGGTGAAAGCCTAGCAGGAAGATCACCAGGGCAATCCGGGTGCGCTCGCGGCGAGCCAGCAACATCAGCGGAGACAGCAGCTCGAAGCCGATCATGAGGTACTGCGAGACGTGCAGCAGGCCCGGGACTTCGAGGGTCCACATGGACAGGTCCGTGCCCCGTCGCAGGACCGCCCGGGTCAGCGTGGAGCCGTTAACCCAGTCCCAACCGCCGAAGCGGATCTTGGCCCACGCCGCCAGGAAGTAGGTCAGCATGACAGCGATGAAGATCGCGGTCACCGCAAACCCGGCCGCCTCCGAACGGCGCTGGTCGCGCCAATGAGCGATGCCGACGGTCGGCAGGACGGCCAGAGCCACGAGGAAGGCATATCGGTCGTGATCGACCTTTCCGTAGCTCATGGCGATGACCATCCACTCGAAATAGAGCAGAAAGGTCGTCGTACCCCAGACCCGTGGCGCCCGACCGGTCGCGGCCAGCAGCGCAGATCCGATCAGCAGCCACTTCACGACGTCGACCACGGCGGTCGTGGGAGTCGGTAGCGGCAGCCATTCGCCGATCAACAGCGGCTGGTAGTACTCGGTGGGTACGCCGGCGTGCGCCGCGACCCAGCGGGTGGTCACGAAGACATCGATCGGGATGAACAGGTAGACGATCACCCGGAACAGTGCCACCCGAGCCAGCGGAACAGGAGCGAACAACCAGCCCGTCACCCCGGCCACCGTCCGGGACAGCTTCGCCTGGCCGCTCGACCCCCTCCCGGTGCGAAGCAGGGTCACGCTCCCGCCTGCGCTGCGCCCGGAAGCGGGTAGGTCACGCGGACGTCGTCGACGTAGGACCCAGTGCTCTGGCCGTCCCGCAGTTCGTACCGGCGGACCACGATCGCGACGGCGACAAGTGGTGGTGCAGCGGGATTGTTGGCCAGATAGCTCTCGGCAAGCAGTCCCAAAAGCTCCGGATCGTCGACCAGGCGCGGCACCTGGCCCTCGAACTCGGCCCGGCGCAAGCCCACCTCGCCACCGGACAGACGCACCTCCGCACCTGACTCGGTCAACCCGACAACTCGGGTGGAGGACACCGGCGTGTCGGGGTCCGCGCGGGTTGCATACATCCGCGGTGGGCCGAAGGGAAACGCATAGTCGTCGCCAAACACGGTGCCGCTGAGTGTCAACGCGAGGACCGCCGTTGCGATGACCAGCCGGATCAACCGCGCGCGGGCGGGCAGGCCGACGACCTCCTCGGTCGGCGGTTGCTCGATCGTGTCGCGGTCGCTCACGACCACCATCGTAGGATCGCGGCGCTGGCGGGCAGACGATAGGAGCGTGCATGCAGTTCGGCCGGTACTACGAGGAGTTCGAGGTCGGCGCGATCTACAAGCATTGGCCGGGCAAGACCGTCACCACCTACGACGACCACCTGTTCTGCCTGCTCACCATGAATCATCACCCGCTCCATCTCGACGCGCACTTCGCCGCGGAGGCAACCGAGTTCGGCAAGAACGTCGTGGTCGGAAACCTCATCTATTCGCTCCTGCTCGGGATGAGCGTTCCCGATGTGTCGGGAAAGGCGATTGCCAACCTCGAGGTGGAATCACTCAGGCACGTCGCGCCGACCTTCCACGGGGACACGATCTACGGGGAGACGACCGTCCTGGACAAGACCGAATCAAAGTCCAAGAACGATCGGGGGGTCGTCCACGTGGAGACGATCGGTTATAACCAAGACGGTACGGTCGTCTGTATTTTCCGCCGAAAAGTCATGGTGCCCAAGCGTTCTCATGGTCGAGGAGGCGACGCGGAGCAACCAGGAAGGCCAGAAGTCAATGGCCGGATCTGATTAATCGAGCTAGGATGATCATCATCAGCAACACAGGAGATCGGCAGGAATGGCTACCAAGACCGAGCTAGTCGCCTTGTCGGAGATCCGTGCGGCCGTGAGCGTACTTGAGGACGATGCCCAGGGGGGCAGGATCTCCGCGGACGAGGCCAGTAAGCGGATCAACGATTCCAGGCGGGCGGTCACCCCGCGCGAGCTGTGGAAGGCCAGTGGGGGTCGGGCCGGCGCGAAGAAACGCAGCGACTGGCAGGACATCCGTAACACGGCTTTCGGAGCCGTCTTCTTGCTGGTTCTTGCCGTGATCGGAGTCTGGATCGTGACCATCTACACCGGAAAGGCGGTCGGCAACGAGGACGACTACATTCGCGAGCCGTCGATAACGGTTCCGGCCGACCAGACCCCGGAGGAACCGAGCGGCGGCTGAGGTCAATCAGCCAGACACGCCGTGTCACGGACCGACACCCGGCGCGCCTGTCCGTACGACATGCAGCAATCGGCAATGATCGGTGCGGAACAGGCATCCTTAGGGTGTGCTGTGCTGTCGAGGAGGAGACCCAGGTGACCATACGGCGGATCATCGCCTGGCTCGTGCTCCTGTTCGTCATCTTCTTCATCGTTACCCAGCCAGAGACCGCGGCGGGTCTGGTCCGGAGCATCTTCAGCGGCATCGGCGACGCAGTGTCTGCCTTGGCCAGCTTCTTCCGGTCGCTGGTCTAGCCACGCTGGGAAGGGCCTCACCCTGACCGGGCCGCGTAGCAAGAGAGGCACCAACCGGTATCTCCTCCCGGACGAGCGGGCGGTGATCGAGACGCGTCGACACTGGATGATCCTGTTCTCCCCGGTGCTGAAGTCGCTCGCGATCATCGCGGTCGCTGGGTACTTGCTGTACAACGACCGTGATTCCATGGCGCTGGACAACATCGTGCTGTTGGTGATGGTCGGCGTGCTGGTCTATCTGACCTGGGAGATCACTCAATGGTGGCTGGACCACTTCATCGTCACCAATCGCCGGGTCCTGCTGGTCAGCGGAGTGCTTACCAAACGCACCGCGATCATGCCGCTGATGAAGGTCACCGACCTGACCTTCGAGCAGTCACCAATGGGCCGGATGCTGCAGTACGGCACGTTCGTCTTCGAGTCAGCCGGGCAGGATCAGGCGCTGTCCCGAGTCACCCATCTGCCGGGCGGTCCGCGTCAGCTCTACCTCCAGATCACCGATCTGCTCTTCGCCACCTACACCGGCCAGCCGACGCCGGCGCCGATGCGGTTCTCAGAGGGGCCACCGGACGCCCAGACCGGCCGCATTCCCGGCGTCGAAGCGCCGCGTGTTCACCGAACCACACCGATCCCCCGTCCGGATCCGCACCGGGGCCCGTTTGCCGCCGGCCGGGAAGGCGACGACTGACGACATCGTGACGATCCCCGGCCCGGGCCCACGCATCGACCTGCACGTGCACTCGACCGCCTCGGACGGCACGCTGTCGCCGGCCGAGCTGGTCCGCGCGGCCGCCCGGGAAGGGTTGGACGTCATTGCGCTCACCGACCACGACACGCTGGCCGGTTGGGACGAGGCATTCGCCGCCTGCCCGCCCGGTCTGACCGTCGTAGGAGGACTGGAGCTGTCCTGCGTTCACGCGGCTGCCGGTCAGCCTCCGATCAGCGTGCACCTGCTCGGCTATCTCGTCGATCCTCGGCATCTGGGGCTGGCCGCTGAGCTGGGCCGCCTAAAGGCCGAGCGCAGCCGGCGGGGCGAGCGGATCGTCGAGAAGTTGGTCACGGCCGGATATCCGATCAGCTGGGATCGCGTCCTCGAGTTTGCCGACGGGGGTTCGGTGGGTCGGCCGCATGTGGGCCGTGCGCTCGTCGAAGCAGGGGTCGTCGAGTCGGTGGACGACGCCTTCGTCGACCTGCTCTCTGCTACCGGACCGTTCTACGTCCGCAAGGCCGATATCGACGCCGTCGCCGGAGTGCAACTGATCGCTGCCGCCGGCGGGGTGTCGGTCTTCGCCCACCCCGCGGCCGGGAGACGTGGCCGGGTCGTGGACGAGGCTGCCATCTCCGTCCTGGCCGAGGCCGGGATGGCCGGCATCGAGGTCGATCACCCCGACCATCTTCGGGCCGATCGCGAGCGACTACGCGGCCTGGCAGCCGATCTCCCCCTGCTGTCCACCGGCTCCAGTGACTTCCACGGCGCCAACAAGGTCAACCGGTTGGGCCAGCACACGACCGAGGCATCGGCCTACGAGGAACTGGTGTCCCGGGCCTGTGGAAGCCGCCCGTACGTTGGCTGAGTCCGGATGACCTATCTCGACCGCCCAACGCTACCGAAGGGCCGGCCATGGGCCCACAACAGCATGGGGGCGGCGGTCCATGCCGCGCTTCGGTCCTGGTGGCATCTGCCAGTCGACCGCCGTACGCCGTCCCAGGGTGTGGGGCTGCTCCGGCGACTTTGGAGCGATGAGGGTTTCCGCGATCACGAGCAGTCCCTGGACTGGCTGGCGACCGCCTCACAGTGGGTGCGGAGCTATCTCGAGGCCGTGGATGCGCATTGTAAACCGGTAGGGCTCGAACGCCACGTCGCTGCCAAGACTGACCGGCTTGCCTTGTCGGGTCGGATCGACCGGATCGACGAGCGCGACGGAGACATGGTGGTCGTGGATTACAAGACCGGCCGTTCAGGGGTCAGCGACGATGCCGCGCGCGGCTCTCCGGCGCTGGCGATCTACGTCCTCGGCGTACGCCGCACGCTGCGCCGCAACTGCACGCGGGTGGAGTTGCACCACCTGCCCAGTGGCGAGGTCGCAGCCTTCGAGCACAGCGAGGATTCGTTGGCCCGCCACGTCGGCCGGGTCGAGGACATCGCCGCCGACATCATGCGCGCCACCGCACGAGCCGCCGCCGGCATGGCCGCCGACAAAGCATTTCCTACGCGAACCGGCGCCGGGTGCGGCTGGTGTGATCTTCGGCGACACTGCCCCGACGGGCAGCGCGCCGCACCGGCTCGCGAGCCCTGGTCCTTTCTCGCGCCGATGCCCGACCTCGCCGCCGACTCAGTGCCCTAGACCTCAGCTGGCCAGGCGCTCCCGGGCCGCCCTGAGCGCCGGTCCCTCGCGCCACTGAGCGGGCAGGCGTTGCACGCTCGACCGCAACGCTCGTAGGCCGGCGGTCGCCGCCGCGTCGGTGGTTGGCAGCCCGGGCAGGCGATACATCTTGCGTGCCCATGTCGGTAGGAGGCCAAAAGCCAAGGTGGTCAGCCCACCCCAGGCCGGCCTGGCCGGGGTCAGCAACCGGACCCAGGCCGGCATCGGTGGGGCGAGTAGGAAGCGGACGGCCCGCTGCGCCTCCGCTGTGACTCCCAGCATCGGTGCAACATCGGTGAAATAGCCGGCCAGGTCTGCACGATCGGTCGGTACGTCCTCGGGCGCGATGCCGATCAACTCGGCTGCGACGACCTGTTCGGCCAAGTAGCGGTCGGCGTCGTCGTCGCTCAGGTCAGCACCGGACCGGCGCGCCGTGGACAGGAACGAGTCGACCTCGCAGCAGTGCACCCAGAGCAGCAACGCCGGATCATCGACCCGGTACGGCATGCCGCTTTCCGGCTCCACACCGGTCAGCCCCCGGTGTGCCCCGCGGACCCGGGCGGCCGCCTTGACGGCCTCGCTGCGGGTGCCGTACGTCAGGGTTGCGACGAACTCCGCGGTTCGCCCGAGTCGGCCCCAAGGGTCTTCCTTGAAGCCGGAGTGTTCGACAACGCCGGCCAGGGCCAGCGGATGCAGGGACTGCATGAGCAGGGCGCGGATTCCACCGACGATGAGAAGTGGATCGGCGTGCAGCCGCCAGGTGACACTGTCCGGCCCGAACAGCCCTGCCACGCCATCGCGAGCCGCGGGAAAAGTGCCTGGGTCGGGAGCCATCCTGTTCGATCCTACGTTTCGTCGAGCCCAGCTTCATGGGCAAACCTATGCAGAAGTCCGGCGGATTGCGGGAACCTGTCCGGGGAGGCCCAGTTCGGCCGCGCAGTCGTCGAGCATGGCCTCGAACAGGGTCAGGCTGTCGTCCATCGCCCAGTACAGATGCCCGAACGCTTCCAGCGTGACCATTCCGTACAACCGGGACCACTGCCGCACGTACAGGTAGCGCACCGGCAGGGGTAGCTCGATCTCACCCTTGTCACTCTGCTCCAGCATCTTCAACAGCCGCGGATCGACCGAGCTCAGATCAGGTGGATGGATGACCCCTGCCTGCCACATCGCCACGAAGATCTCGGCGAACACTTTCCCGAAGCGCAGTCCCGCCTCATGGGTGCATCCAGCACTGTCCTGCGCCGCAGCGGTCAGTGGGCTGGCGAAGAGCAAGCCGTACTCCTGCCGATGCGCCAATGCCCAGTCCCGGAAGGCGTGCGCCATGGCGATGAGCCGGGCGACCAGGTCTGACTCGTCGACGGCATCGCGAGCGTGGACCAGCTCCGCGATCAGTTCCTCGTACAGGCTCCCGCCAAGCAGGTCGAGTAGGTCGTCGTGGCCATCGACGTAGCGGTACAGGGCAGGGGCGGTCATGCCGATGGCCCGCCCTACTGCGCGCATGTTGATCTCCTCGCCCTGCCGGACGAGGTCCCGAGCGGCGACCAGGATCTCGTCGCGGGTCTGGGCCCGCGCCCGCTCCCGCCGGGTCGGCGCGGCGACCTCGATATTGGTGTTGACAGCGCTCACGCCCGCCAGCATAGTGAACGTCGTTCACCGTGAACATCGTTCACGGACACGATGCCCGTTCACGAATGCATGGAGGAATGATGGAGCGCTGGGGACGGCTCGTGGCGAGGCGTCGATGGTTGGTACTCGTAGCCGGTCTGCTGACGACGATCGCGGCGGCTGGATGGGGGCTCGGGGTGTTCGGAACGCTGTCCAACGGCGGCTTCGAGGATCCCGACAGCGAGTCGGCACGCGCCGATGCTGTCATCCTCGAGGCGTTCGGACGGACCGACGCCGACGTCCTTGTCCTATACGCCAGCCCGAACGGCATCCCCATCGAGCATCCGGCTTTCGAGCAGGCTGTGACCGAGACGCTCGCGGCGCTCCCGGCCGAGGAAGTTGTCCAAGCGGTGACGGCCTACGACGACGGCGGGGGAACGGGGCTGGTCTCCGAGGACGGCTTGTCGACTCTGGTGCCGATCACCCTGGCCGGTGCCGATGACGACGCACGGGCCGAGACCTACGACCGGATCCGAGATGGCCTCGACGCGCCTGGCCTGAGCAGCATTGTCGGCGGCCCCAGCGCAGTCTTCGCCGACGTCGGCGAGCAGGTCGAAGCCGACATAGCCAGAGCCGAGGCAATCACCATTCCGCTGGTTGTGCTGCTGTGCGTGGTCATCTTCGGCAGCCTCGTCTCGGCTACCTTGCCCGCCCTGATCGGCGGCATTGCAATTCTCGGCTCCTTCGCCCTGCTGCGGCTGTTCACGACGGTGACCGACGTATCGATCTTCGCGATCAATGTCATAACGCTGTTGGGCGTGGGTCTGGCCATTGACTACGCGCTGTTCGTGGTGAGCCGGTTCCGCGAGGAACTGGCCGCCGGTCGCAGCACACCGGACGCCGTGGCGGCGACGATGGCGACCGCCGGTCGTACCGTCATGTTCTCCGGTCTGACCGTAGCCGTCTCGCTGGCCTCCCTACTGCTCTTCCCGCAGGTCTTCTTGCGGTCGATGGGCTTTGGCGGCATGGCCGCCGTCCTCGTCGCGATGGTCACCGCCCTCACGATTCTTCCGGCGTTGCTGGCCGTACTCGGTCCCAAGGTCGACGCCGGACGGATGCGGTGGCGCCGCCGCCGGATCGACCGGTCGGTGACGGGTGCCGTCTCGGAGAACGGTGCATGGGCTCGGATCGCCCGGATGGTGATGCGGCGCCCCGTCGTCGTCATGACCACCGTGGTCGTCGGGCTGCTCGCGCTCGGTCTGCCGTTCCTGCGCGTCGAGTGGACCGGCGTCGACGAGCGAGTGCTGCCCGGGGGCACCGAAAGCAGGGTCGTGAGTGAGCGCCTGGCCGCAGACTTCCCTGGGCAGGACCTCAGCCACGCCGACGTGGTGGTATCCGGCGCCGAGCCGGCGGTCTTGCGGTCATACGCGCAGGCGCTCGGGGCAGTCGATGGGGTCCAGGATGTGACGCCCATGGGAGAACGGGACGGGACGGCGCTTTTCGACGTCAGCTATACAGCGATCGACAACAGCGCGGAGGGCACTGCCCTGGTCGAGGACCTGCGGGCGGTCCCTGTGCGAGAAGGGGCGCAGGCGTTGGTTGGTGGCCAGAGCGCGCAATTGGTGGACCTGCTTGCCTCACTCGGCGACACACTGCCGTGGATGGGCCTGCTGGTCGTCCTGGCGATGCTCGTGCTGCTCTTCCTGGCCTTTGGCTCGCTGGTCCTGCCGGTCAAGGCGGTGCTGGTCAATGCGATCTCGGTGGTGGCCTCGTTCGGAGTGGTGGTGTGGATCTTCCAGGACGGGAATCTGTCCGAGCTGCTGGGCTTCACCCCGCTCGGCGCCCTCGATGCCACCCAGCCGATCCTGATGCTGGCCATCCTGTTCGGATTGTCGATGGACTACGAGGTCTTCCTGCTCTCCCGGATCCGCGAGCAGTGGGATCGCGGCGCCGACAACACCACCGCAGTCGCCGTCGGGTTGCAGAAGACCGGCTCGATCATCACGAGTGCCGCGCTACTGCTCGCGGTGGTGATCGGCGCCTTCGCCACGTCCGGAGTGACGTTCATCAAGATGATCGGGATCGGCATGCTGGTCGCGATTCTGGTCGACGCCACCGTCGTACGAACCCTGCTGGTGCCCGCCGCGATGCGGTTGATGGGACGCGCCAACTGGTGGGCCCCGGCGCCGATGGCGAGGTGGTGGCAGCGGCACGGCTTCCACGAGGCCCCGGCCATGCGGGTCGACCGAGTCGCCGCCGATGCCGAGGCCGATACCGAGGCAGAGGCCGAGCGGAGTCTGGTACGGACCAGCTGAGGCGGGAGGGCGCCGGTCCCTCGCCGCGGGTCAGCGCGCGGCGAACCAGTGGATGAAGCCGCAGCGCCGGCAGATCAGGCAGTTGGCGGTGGCATTGAACGCGTCGAGATCGAACATTGTCATGCCGCGGGTGTTGAGCAGGAATTCCGCCTGTGAGAAGTCGGTGAACTGACAGCTCACGCAGCGCAGCCCCTGCGCGCCGGACTGAGGAGCCTGCTGCTGGCCCCACTGGCGGTCCTGAGATGGCGGCTGCGCTCGCTGTTGACTCCACTGCTGGCCTTGCTGGTGCTGCGGCTGGCGGCCATGCGTCTGGGCCTGCTCGGGCTGCTGCGAATGCTGACCGTGGGAAGGCTGCTGGCCGTACTGGTCGGGATATGGCTGCTGTGGCGCTCCGGTCGGCGGCTGCCGCAGCTGTCCCCAACTCACCCCGTTCCACCACCGTTCACCATTGCCCTCCGGATCGGGATACCAGCCGGCTGGTGTACCGCCGCCCTGTCCTTCGGTCATCGACATCCTCCATGAGAGCCTTGCTTGCTCGATGTTCAGCTTGTGGGGTGAGCAGGCATGGTCGCAGACGGCGATTCCTTGGACATTCACCGGGCGCGCCTGCGCGACGGCAGCGTTTGTGACATCGACATCCGGGCCGGCCGGATCTCCAGGATCTCCGAGTCATCCTCCGGTCGCGTCCAGCACAGCAGCGAGCCGGGAAGAGCCGCAGTGCCAGCGATCGAGGCCGAGGGCCGGCTGGTGACTGAATCGTTCGTCGACGCCCACCTGCATCTGGACAAGGTGTACACGCTGCCGATGATCGGCGAGGCGGCCCTCGCGGCGTACACCGGTGCAGGGATGACTGATGCGGCGACCGGCATCGAACTCGCCAGGGCGGTGAAAGCCGACTACGACCGGGCGTGGATCACCCCGAACGTCACGAGAGCCCTTCGCGATGCGGTCCGGCACGGAGTCCTGCACATCCAGGCATTCGTCGACGTCGACACCGTTTCCGGGCTCGAGGGCCTGTACGGCGTTCTCAACGCCCGCGCGGAGTTTGCGGCCGTTCTCGACATTCAGGTGGTGGCCTTCCCGCAGGACGGGCTGTTGCGCGACTCCGGGGCGTCGGCGTTGTGCGAACAGGCAATGCGACTCGGGGCCGACGTCGTCGGTGGGATCCCCTGGATCGAGCACAGCGAGAAGGACATGGCCGCACACGTCGAGTGGGCGTGTGCACTGGCGGCCGAACTCGGGACCCGGGTTGCCATGCTCGTCGACGACACGGGTGATCCGTCGTTGCATACCAGCGCACTGTTGGGTCGTTCGATGCTCGAGCACGGCTTGGTCGGGCGCGGAGTCGCCTGCCATGCCCGTGCCGTGGGTCTGTATCCGGTCGAGGAGCAGGTCCGCCTGGCCGATCTGGCCCGCGAGGCTGGCCTTGGCTTCGTCAGTGATCCGCACACCGGACCGTTGGCCCTGCCGGTCGAACGATTCCTCGCGTTGGGAGTCACCGTGGCCCTCGGTCAGGACGACATCGAGGATGCCTACTACCCGTACGGCCGGCACAACATGCTCGAGGTCGCCTTCCTAGCCTCACACCTGTTGGAGCTCAAGACTTCTGCCGACCAGGCGCAGTTGCTGGACATGGTCACCCGTGCGGCGGCACGGGTACTCGGCATAGCCGACCATCAGCTGGCTGTCGGTAACGCGGCCAATCTCTGTGTGCATCACTCCGAGCGGCTTGTCGATGTCCTGCGCGAGCACGCCGCCCCCCGTTGGGTGATCAGCAGAGGGCGGATCGTCGCTGAGACCGAGCAGGTCACCGTCTGGGGTTCCGGGTCCGATCCGACTGGGTAGGTCCCAAGCCCGCGGGGAACGTGTGCCCAATCCTCGTGATCTTGACCTTATTGCGGTTTTCCGCGCATTTAGTCGGCGTGTCGCCACCACAAGGTCAAGATCACCACGGAAACCCACCGGACTGCCGCCCGACGACGCAGGCCCAGCGGCGCCCGCGCCCTCCCTCGCCGGCACGGGCGTCGCCCCCGGCGACGCAAGCCGAGCCAGGCCGTGCCCGGTCATTCCTGCCACACTTCAACCCCCCGCTGGCCGGCGACGCAAGCAGAGCGGGGCAGTAGCCCTCGTTACTGCGCTTCTATTGCCCTCAAGCCCAACCCTGCAGGCGCACCGGCCGAGACCCGGTCCGCCAGCTCCAGTCGTCGAGCCGCTTACGCTCCTGTCCGCTGGCGCGGTGCAGGATGACGAGATGAGGACGTTACTGACCCAGGAGGGACTCGACCGAGCTCTCGAGGAGTTCAGCTCATGGCGCTTTCACCGCGGTGCGATCCGGACGCGCATCCAGGCAGCGGACTTCCGTGCCGCGATCGCACTCGTCGGCAGGATCGCGGAAGTGGCCGAAGAGATGGACCACCACCCGGACATCGACATCCGGTGGCGCAACGTCGATGTCGCGTTGGTGACACATTCAGCGGGCGGCATCACGGAATTGGACGTGAAGCAGGCCAGACGAATCGCCGACCTTGCAGCCGAGGCCGGAGCCCAGATCGCGGTGCCGACCCATCCCAGTGACGGCATCGAAATCGGGATCGACTGCATGGACCCGGCGGCCATCCGGGATTTCTGGCGGGTCGGCCTCGGCCTTACCGAACACACCGGTTCCGACGGAACCATCGACCTCATCGGCACCGAGGAAGACTCGCCGGGGGTCTGGTTCCAGCAGATGACCGAACCGCGGGCTCAGCGCAACCGCATCCATATCGACGTGTACGTGCCGCCGGAGAAGGCCGAGGCACGGGTCGCGGCGGTCGTGGCTGCGGGCGGCCGCTTGGTGACCGACGAATACGCGCCGAGTTGGTGGGTGCTCGCCGACGCCGAGGGCAACGAGTTGTGCGTCTGCGTCCGATGACCGTCATCTCTCGCAGAGCCGCTCAGGCGTAGGCCACCAGCCCATCGGCGCTGATCGCGATCAGCGCCGGACCAGCTATTTCTAGGCGAAGCAGCCCATCCTGGCTGCCCCCTGGAGGAGTCCCCTGATCGGCAACGATCGGTCGGTCGAGCTCCTGACCGGTCGACGCATCACGGATGACGAACTCTCCGCCCTCGGGTACGACGACGCCGAGGTCGTTCAGGGCAGGTAACCCTGTTGCCGCAACGCTCCACAGGAGCGTCCCGCTGACCGGGTCGACGCCGTAGAGCCGCTCGGCGAGATACACCAACGGAACTCCGCCCCTGCCCGACGTCTCGGCGAACAGAGTGGCGGCTGACTCCGCGGATTCTTCTGACTCCAGTGATTCGGCGGACTCAACGGCAGTGTCCACAGTGGATAACAGAGAGCCATTCCGTGCGCTGAGAATTCTGAGCTGTTGCCCGGCAAGAAGACTCACGACTCCGTCGACGCCGAGCACCGTGACGTCATCTTCGGGGGGCGCAACCCGCCACTGCGGATCCCCGCTGTAGAGGTCGAACTGCGCCAACCATGCCGTCCCGGTGGTACAGCTCTCCAGAACCACAACCCCGTTGATGCCGATGCCGATACTGGCCAGTTCGCAGCCCTGTGGAGGGTTGTACCGCCACCGGATGGAGTTCCCGACCGCGTCGAGGACCGCGATCCCGCCAGGTGTGGCAGCCAGCGCCGCGGTACCGGAGCCGAGCAGGCTCAGCTGGTCGCTGAAGCCGACGTTGCGGTACCACCGGCGTACCCCCGAGCCGGCCTCCAGTGCCACTGCCTCGTTGCACCGGCCGGTGGTTCGGAAGATGGCGATCACGACGTCATCGAGGACAGTCAGGTCACACATCGTTGCGTTGGGGCGCAAGTAGTGCCAGCGTTCTTCGCCAGACAACGGATCGAGCCCGCGTACGCCGTGCTCGTTCGCTGTGATGACGGTGCCGCTGGCCACACTGCGCTGGTCGTCGGCGGCGGACTGTGCGGACCACCGGGTCTCGAGTTGCTCGGCCAACGGCGCACTGGAGATCGCCGGAGGACTGGCAGCGGTCCGTACGTCAGTGCTTCCCGCATTGCTGGTCCCGGCGAGAATCAGCCCGGCCACCAAGGCGATCACCAGTACTGCCAGCCAGGTCAAGGCTGGCCAGGACGGCCGCGGCAATCGGCGCGGAAGAACCCGACTCACCAGCGGAAGAGCTGAGTCTCAGTCCGCGGCTTGTGCGGGACGACGCCGGCGGTTGCGGGAGCCGGTCGAACGGGTCGAGCCCGTCGACGGCGATCGCTGCCCGCTGGCCTCCGTTCTGACCTCGCCCCCAGCACCCGGGGCGCCCTCGGCTACGACGGCCAGCCCGCCTCGGGTCCGATTGCGCGATCGTGAGCGCCGGGGCCGTCGGGCCGGCTCGTCACCGGCGCCCTGCTGCTCACCGGAAGACTGACCGTCGCCACGTGTTGCGTTCTCGGTGCGCCCATTGCTCTGCGCCCGTCCACCGCGCTGGCCGCGCCCGCCGCTGGATGCCGAGGAGCGGTCCGAGCCAGACGAGTGACCGCGTCCGCCGGATCCGCCCGAACCGGAGCGCCCCGATCCGCCCGATCCGCCGCGTCCGCGGCCGGTCTCGCCGACGTCTTCGAGCTGCTCGGCCGACAGGCCCTCACGGGTACGTGCCGAACGCGGCAGTCGACCAGTCGCCGAAGCCGGGATTCCCTGGTCGGTGTAGTAGTGCGCGGAGGTGGAGTAGGTCTCCGGGGGGTTGTGAAAGGGCAGGTCGAGCGCGGTGTTGATCAAACCCCAGCGCGGCAGGTCGTCCCAGTCCACGTAGGTGACCGCGATGCCCTTGCCGCCGGCCCGGCCGGTACGCCCGATCCGGTGCAGATAGGTCTTCTCGTCCTCCGGACACTGGTAGTTGACGACATGGCTGACACCTGTCACGTCGATCCCGCGGGCCGCGACGTCGGTGGCGACCAGGACGTCGACCTTCCCGGAGCGGAAGGCGCGCAGCGCCTGCTCGCGGGCGCCCTGCCCGAGATCACCGTGCACAGCCGCGGCGGCGAAGCCCCGGTCGACGAGTTCGTCGGCGATCTTCTGGGCGGTCCGCTTGGTCCGGCAGAAGACCATGGTCAGGCTGCGGTCGGTGGCCTGCAGCAGCCGGGCCAGCAGTTCGGGCTTGTCGAGGTTGTGCGCTCGGTAGACGTACTGGGTCGTGTCCGGAACCGTCGAACCCTCGTCGTTGCCATGGGCGCGGATATGGGTCGGCTGGGTCATGAACTGCCGGGCCAGGGTCACGATCGGCCCGGGCATGGTCGCGGAGAACAGCATGGTCTGACGCTGGGTCGGGACCATGCTCAGGACCCGCTGGATGTCGGGCAGGAAGCCGAGGTCGAGCATCTCGTCGGCCTCGTCGAGGACCAGCACGCTGACCGACCCGAGCAGCAAGTGGCGCTGCTCGGCGAGGTCGAGCAGCCGGCCGGGTGTCCCGACCACGATCTCCACACCCTTGCGAAGCGCTTCGATCTGCGGCTCGTACGCGCGGCCGCCGTAGATGGCCTGCACTCGCATCCCGCGCTTGGAGCCGGCGGTCGCCAGGTCCCGGGCGACTTGGACGCACAGTTCCCGGGTGGGTACGACAACCAGTGCCTGGGGCATCCCGTCGGCACCCTCGGCGGTGTTGGTCAGCCGCTGCAGCATGGGTACGCCGAAGCCCAGCGTCTTGCCCGTGCCGGTGCGGGCCTGACCGATCAGGTCGTGTCCGGCCAGTGCGATCGGGAGGGTGAGCTCCTGGATCGCGAAGGTGCGGGTGATGCCGACCTCGGCCAGCGCCGCGGTGATGTCGGGATGCACGTCGAAGTCGGTGAACAGCGGTGCGGTCTCCTCGACCGGCGCGCGGGCGGCCAGTTCCTCGGCGGACTCCACTTCAGGGGCACCCTCGGTGGCGTGCTCGAGAGCGACGACCTCGTCATAGGCCGGGCGTTGATGGCCAGACTCTGCTCGGGATTGCTCGGAATTGGTCTGGATGCTCACGTGCTCTCGCCTCTACGTCGGTTTCCGCTTCGCGCCGACGTCCGATGGCGATCAGGCGATTTCGCGAGGCCGAGTCGAAAACTCAGGCAACTCGCCGAATCAGATCGCGGTGGCGCAGTCCGGTTGATCCGGGGAGCACCGCATAGGCGTTGACGCACAGATACGCGAGTCGTGGTCCGGCTCGCCGCCCTCAGTCTAGCCCAAGGGCTAGCCTTGACCGGAGCGTTCATGGCTCAGCTCACATCGTGTCGCCCCTGGTGGGAGAATCGACGCTCCCGCCCAGAAAGGTGACAACGCTGACGCAGAACGCGGTCATCGACTTGCTGGGAGTGCTGGCCTACGGCGAGCTGACGGCCTTCGACCGGCTGGCCGAGGACGCCCGGATGGCGCCAACCACCGCGGGCCGCGCAGCCTTGGCCACGATGGCCGCCGCGGAGATGGGGCATTACAAGCTGCTCTGCGATCGGCTGGCTGAACTCGACGCCGACCCGGAAAAGGCGATGTCCCCCTTCACCGCTCCGATCGACTCCTTTCATGACAGCACCCGGCCCAGCACCTGGCTGGAGGGTCTGGTCAAGGCCTACGTCGGTGACAGTCTGGCCGCCGACTTCTATCGGGAGGTGGCCAACTTCCTCGATGACTCGACCCGCACTCTGGTGCTGTCGGTCCTGGCCGACACCGGACACGCCTCGTTCGCTGTACGAGAGGTACGCGCCGCGATCCTGGCCGACCCGGCCATCGGCGGCCGACTGGCATTGTGGGCGAGGCGATTGGTGGGAGAGGCGATGACTCAATCTCAGCGAGTCATCGCCGAGCGGGACCAGTTGGCCGAGCTGCTGATCACCGGAACCGGCGATTTGGCCGGAGTCGGCGAGCTGCTGAACCGGATCACGACGGCGCACACCGAGCGAATGGGTCAACTGGGGCTGAGTTCATGACGAAGGAAGTCGATCTCCTGGCGGTAGAGGAATGACCTTCAGGGAAGGTGTCCGGATCGATCCGGGTCGGGAGCGTGGTGGACGTGGGGGCGGGCGTCGCGGCGGTGGAATCGCGGTCGGTGGTGGCGGCGGTCTGATCGTCGTCCTGCTCGCTCTGGTGTTCGGGTTCAACCCGGGGGACATCCTCGGGGGTGGCGACACCGGTGGGGGGGAGCCAGTCCAGGACGACGCCTTCGCCGAGTGCACCAACGCCGAAGCGGCCAACACCAACATCGACTGTCGGATCATTGCAACGGCCGAGAGCTTGGATGCGATGTGGGTCGAATTGCTGCCCGACAGCGGCGGCCCGGCCTACGTCCAACCGGGCCTGGACATCTTCGTCGGTTCGGTGAGCACTGGCTGCGGCGGCGCCACCAGTGCCACCGGGCCGTTCTATTGCCCAGCCGACCAGACTGCCTACTTCGACTCGGACTTCTTCGAATTGCTGGAGACCCAGTTCGGTGCCAACAGCGGCCCGCTGGCACAGGAGTACGTGGTGGCCCACGAGTTCGGCCACCACATCGAGAACCAGCTCGGCCTGCTCAACCGGGCTCAGCAGGACCCGCAGGGCCCGGAGTCCGGGGCCGTACGGATCGAGCTGATGGCTGACTGCCTGGCCGGGATCTGGGCCAAGAACGCGACCACCGTGCCTGATCCGGAGACCGGTACGCCTTTCCTGGAGCCGCTGACCGGGCAGGACATCAACGACGCGTTGTCCGCGGCCGCCGCGGTCGGTGACGACCGGATCCAGTCCTCACAGGGCGGTGAGGTCAACCCGGAGGGGTTCACCCATGGGACGTCCGAGCAACGTCAACGCTGGTTCATGATCGGATTCGACGAAGGCTCGGTCGATGCCTGCAACACCTTCGATACCGACAGCCTGTAGCTCACCGAAGCTGCTGCACGGACCGTTTCGAGTGCGCCATTTCGATGGCGCCGATCACCCTGCCCCGTCGCTGGCCTGCAGGTCCCGGCGAACGGGTGCTACGCGCGCCTGCAGGCGGGCCATCTCGTGCGCCGGCGGGGAGGTGCGCTCAAATGCGGCCAGCAACAGGTCGAGTTGGCCCGCCAGATGCTCCCGCAGCGCCACATCCGGGGTTCGCCCGCCGACGCGGGCGCTCATCTTCACGGTGGCCTGTAGCACCAGCGGATGCTCCAGCGCGTATACCCGGATGGCATCGAAGACGAAGTCCAACGCCTCGGTGGGCGCCACACCCGGATTGCGCACCCGTAGGACCCCGGCTTCGTCACGGCGGTCCGGTGACGGCAGCGGTCGTGACACCAGGGCACACAGACCGACCGAGACCTGGTCCAAGGCGTTGACTGCGGTGAACGGATCGTTGGTGGAGGGAGACAGCGCTCGTACCGCCATCTCGACCAGTTGCTGCACCGCGAACATCACGTCTTGATCGGTCGTACGCTCCTCTGCCAGCGTCACTGCCGACAACACCCTGCCGGCCAGAGGTTCGTGTTCGGCCGGCGCCGACCACACCGTGGCCAGGGTGGTGCCCTGGACACAGAAATCACCGGGTCGCACCCGCAGCAGCAGTACGGCGTCGTGGGTCGTTGCCGCCGTCACCAACTGCGAGTCGCGCACCGCAGCCACGTACCCGCAACGGTCAGCGCGCACAGCAACACCGTCGGAGGAGGGCAGTTCGGTGACCGGCTTCGACTGCGTGCCTTCGGAGCCGTCTTCAGGGAAGAGCTGGTTCACCACATCCAGTAGGTCATCGCGGGTCCGCCGAGCCAGCGTCCACACCTGCACCGAGTCACTGACGTGGTGGATGAAGTAAACGAGCACTGCGATGCTGAGCAGGGCAAGCACCAGGGCTACGGTCACGGCGAAGTGCGGGACGAAGGCCTCCGCCTGATCAACTTCACCTTCGGCGCGCACCGATCGCAACACCAGCAGCGAGTACACGAACGTGGCGACGTAAACGCCGAGCACCAGCTGATTGCCTCGGTCGGCCATGAAGTTACGAACCAAGCGTGGCCCGTACGTCGAGGACGCCAGGGTCAGCACTGCGATCGTGATGGAGAAACTTGTCGCGGCCACCGTGAGCACCGAGCCCGCGATGGCGCCGAGCAGGTCGCGACTACCGCTGGGCCCTACCCGGTACACCAATGCATCGAGCGGCCCGAGCGAAAGCCGCCCGACTTCCTCCTCGAGGATCACCAGCCCCTCTGCGAGGAGCACGCCAAGCACGCACAAGGCGGCGGGTACGAACCAGAATGACTCTCGAATCCGTTGCAAGGTCATCAGCCGATCATCGCCTGCAGGCTCGCCTGTGCGTCGGATTCGCCGCGAGCTACGGCGGTCAGGTCTGAGTGCTGAAGCCCACCCGGCGATGGTCGGCCTCGGCGATCTCGACGTAGGCGATGCGCTCCACCGGTACGACCACGCGGCGGCCGCGCTCGTCGACGAGAGTGAGCACACCACGGCCTCGGTCGATCGCCTCGGTGATGGCTAGCTGTACCTCGTCGGGGGATTCGGGGCTGTCCACCGTGAGCTCTCGAGGTGAGTGCTGCACGCCGATCTTGACTTCCACGCTGCCCGCCTTCGGTTGCACCGTCGGGCCGGTCCGACGGTTGCCTCGCCGAGGCTAGTCCAGCCGAGTCCCGCAGGCCTGCGGACCTCCTACGCCGTACGCGAACCCCGGGTTGGCCTCGCGGCAGCGCCAAGGGTTGCGCCGATCACTCGCTGACGATGTCCAGCCGTAGGTCGGACTGCAGCGGGAAACCGGAGATACCGCGCCAGGCCAGGGCCGACACGAGAGCGACAGCCTGGTCCTTACTCAGATCGCTGGCCTGGTCGTTGCGGCGTTCCAACCACCAGCGCGCGCTGATCTCGGCCAGTCCGGACAGCCCAGCCGAGAGCAGATGGGACTGAGCTGGCCCGGCCCCGGACTCGGCATTGATGGTGTCGGCCAGGGCCGCGACGATCGCGGCGAAACCGTCCTCGACCTTGTCGTGGACTTCGGGGTCGTTGCGCAGGTCGGATTCCCACAACAGGCGAAAGGCTTCGCCCTCGGTGTCCACGAATTCGAAGTAGGCAGCGATCGCCCCGTGCACGCGCTCCTTGTTGTCGCTGGTGGCCTGCAGCGCAATGAACATCCGCTCGCCCAGCTGTTTGATCTGCTCGTCGAGCAGCGCGAGATACAAGTCCCGCTTTCCCGGAAAGTGTTGATAAAGAACAGGTTTCGACACACCAGCTCGATCGGCGATCTCATCCATCGCGGCTGCGTGGTAGCCACGCGCCACGAAGATGTCACGCGCTGCCTGGAGCAGCTGGTGGCGCCGGGCCGAACGCGGAAGCCGTCCCTGTCGCCCGGGCGGGCGATCGGGTTGCGAGGGCGGCTGCGTGGTGGTCGTCGTCATCTCTCCGGCAGTGAACCGTTCATGCCCGCTTCGTGGCAAGAACCGAGCGTATGCGGGGGTGATCGTGAGCGGCCCCGACACAGCGTCGCCCCGTCGGCTGGTCTATCCACCGTGCCTCGGCTGACCGGTTGTCGCGCTAGGGGAACCGCTGACCCGGCTCCCGGATGTCGGATAGTTGACGCTGCAATCGCTGGTGAGTGGAGTCTGTCCCGGGAAGTGACGCTGGTCACTCGCGGCGAAGAAACAGACTCGATGGCTCGGGTGGACAGCGACGAGAAGACCGGATCACCACCGGCCCGCAAGGACCGCACACATTGCTATACATCGCCGTGATCGCCGTGATCGCCGTGATCGCCGCGGTCGTCCTCGGCATCATCGTCGGGCTGGTGAACCCGGAACTCGGC
>JACCUM010000126.1 GCA_013811805.1 Geodermatophilaceae bacterium
CCTCCACGCCGTCGCCCAGCAACGCGACTGAACGGGCGAACGCCCCCGCGTCGCCCGGCAACCGGTGTAGCCGCGGCAGCACCGACATGGCGACCACCTGTGGCGCCAGTCCGTCACCCGCACCCCGCCGAAGGCAGTCGGATCGGCGCCCTCGTCCCGCAACACACGCGACATCATCCGCAGCAGGAGCGGGTTGCCACCCGTCGCGGTGCGGCAGGCCCGGCAGAACTCCGCGTCGGCGCGCGGAGAGAACGCAGCCCGGACGACCGCCGCAGTGGCCGGTTCCGACAGCGGAGCCGGTTGCAGGATTGAGGTGAGCGGATCACCGCGCAGCCTCTCCAGCAGTTCCTTGTCGGCGCCGAGCTCCTCACGTCGCCCGGCCACCACGACCAGGACCGGCAGCGCCGCGAGACGGTGCACCAGGTAGACCAGGAAGCGCAGCGAAGCCTCGTCGGCCCAGTGCGCGTCGTCGACAGCCACGAGCAGCGGCCCCCGCTCGGCCAAATTCGCGGTAAGCCAGTACAGCCCGTGCAGGCCCGTGAAGGCCGCCCCGTCCCGCACTGGGGTGCCGCCCCCCGTCGTCAGCCCCAGCACTGGCGCCGCCATCGCGGCGGCACCTTCGAGCAGGACGGCACGGTCGGCGGCTGTGGCGCGACCGACCGGTGTTTCGAAAAGCGTACGGACGACGCCGAAGGGCAGCCCGCGCTCCAGCTCGCCCGCGCGCGCGGACAACACGGTCATGCCGCGCGATCGGGCACTGTCGCAGGCCGCCTGGACCAGGCGCGTCTTTCCGAGGCCCGCAGCGCCCTCCACCGTCAGCAGACCACCGGCGCCCCCGCAGGCCGCCGCAAGCCCGTCTGCGATCACCGCGAGCTCGCGTTCGCGCTCGAGCAGCGGCACGTCGTCCCGCGCCATCGCGCCTCCTCTACCGGTAGGGGTACGCCCGGTCCGAAACCTTGGGGTATCACCCCGACGCGCCACCCTCACCCGACAGTGAACACTCCGATGCGAGTCCGGCGCAGCCCCACCCAGGAGGATCAGATGGACATCGCAACGGGCGCGTACCGGCCGGCGGACACCTCGGTGGACCTGGTGGACCAGACCGTCGGCGACGCTCTGCGGGCCGCGGCTGCTGAGGCGCCCGACCGGGTGGCGATCGTGGAGGGCACACCGGGCCCTGCTGCCCGCCGCGAGCTGGCCTACGCCGAGCTCCTGCAGGCATCCGAGCAGGTGGCCAGGGCACTGCTGGCGCGGTTCCGGCCGGGCGAGCACATCGCGCTCTGGTCCGGCAACTCGCTGGAGTGGGTGCTGCTGCAGTACGGCGCCGCACTCGCCGGGCTCGTGCTCGTTACGGTCAACCCGGCCTACCAGCCGACCGAGCTGACCTACGTGCTGCGCCAGTCCCGCAGCACGGGGATATTCCACATGTCGAACTTCCGCGGGAACCCGATGGCCGCGACCGTCGCCCAGGTCCGCAGCGAGCTCCCCGACCTTCGCGAAGTCGTCACCCTCGCGGACTGGGAGTCGTTCGTGGCCACGGCCGACCCGGGCACGGCGCTGCCGGAGGTGAGCCCGCACGACCACGCGCAGATCCAGTACACGTCGGGCACGACCGGATTCCCCAAGGGCGTCCTGCTACACCACAGCGGTGTGGTCAACAACGGCCGGCTCTCGATGCAGCGCCTCGGTGCCGGACCGGACGACGTCGTGGTCTGGCCGATGCCGCTGTTCCACACGGCCGGTTGCGTGATGGGGGTGCTCGGCACCCTGGCCGCCCGGGCAGCCCTGGTGTGCATGACCCAGTTCGACCCGGCGCTGCAGCTCGAGCTGATCGAGTCCGAACACGCGACGATCACCGGCGGGGTGCCGACGATGCTCGTCGCGCTTCTCGCCCACCCCGACAGCACCACGCGGGAGCTCTCGACACTGCGGACCGTCATAGCGGGGGCCGCACCGGTCCCCGTCGAGCTGGCACAGCAATGTGAGCAGCGGTTCGGCGCGCCGTTCGCGGTCGTGTTCGGGACCACCGAGTGCTCCTGTGTCATCACCTCGACCGCTCTGTACGACCCGCTCGAGATCCGCACCGGAACGCTGGGCACCCCACTTGCGCACACCGAGGTGATGATCGCGGACCTGGCCGAAGGTCGGCCCGTCCCGATCGGCGAGGTTGGCGAGCTGTGCGCCCGCGGGTACCTGCTGATGGACGGCTACTTCGACGACCCGGAGTCGACCGCCGCCGCCATTGACGCCGACGGCTGGTACCACACCGGTGATCTCGCGGCGATGGACGAGGCCGGCGTCCTGCGCGTCGAGGGCCGCATCAAGGACATGATCATCCGGGGTGGGGAGAACATCTACCCGCCACAGATCGAGGACCTGCTCCAGATCCACCCGGCGGTGGCCATGGCCGCCGTGGTGGGCAGGCCCGACCCGACGTGGGGGGAGACCGTGGCGGCGTTCGTGCAGCCGGCGCCGGGCGCCACCGCGACCGAGGTCGACCTGAACGCCTACTGCCGGCAGCACCTAGCCTCCTACAAGACTCCCGCTAGCTGGATCTTCGTCGACGCCTTTCCGCTGACCGCGTCAGGCAAGGTCCGCAAGAACGTGCTGCGCGAGCAGCTCAGCTGAAGCGACTCTTCGACTTGTGCGGGTAACTTCAGGTTGAGTCTGTCCTCATGGACGGCGGCGAAGCCGAGCCTGACCACGTGGAAGGCAGCCAACCGTCTGATCGCCTCGGGCGGGTAGCCGTGCGTCACCGGTCGTAGACCTCGCGGCGGTGTCCGAGGGTCACGACAATGACGAGGAGCACGTCATCGGCGACGGTGTAGATGATCCGGTAATCGCCGACCCGGAGGCGCAGACCGGGACGACCCTGCAGAGCGCCTGCGGCCGGCGGGCGCGGATCCTGTGCCAACAAGGCGATGACGCCTTGTTGGTGATGCCGAGCCGGCGGTTCGAGTTTGCGCAGGGCCCGGACGGCCGCCGGTCGTACCTCGATCCGGTACTTGCTCACACCCAGCCGAGATCGGCCTTGACCTGCTCCCAGGGGATGTTGGGCCCTGCCTCGCTCATCGCCGCGTCGTAGGCTGCGACAGCTTCGGCATCCTCCAAGGCCGCCACCAGCTTCTCGTACTGTTCGGGGCTTATCAGCACGGCCGCCGGGCGCCCGTAGCGCTCGAGGACGACCGCCTCGGTCCGCGCCAGCTCGATCGCGTCAGGCAGGCTCTCTCGCGCAGCGCTTATGTTCATGGTCGCCATGACCTCGATCGAACAAGTTATTGAGGGTTTCGTACAACTCGTTTGGTACTAGGCTGCCAAGCCGTGACGGGAAGCTGATCGCCCGCCGGGAGATCTCGGCCAGCCTTTCGTCAGTCGAAACGATGACCTGATGGTTCAGCTTGCACGTTGCGCACCTCTATCGTCGGCGAGGTCCTCCAAGAAGACTCTCGACTTGTTGATCGCCTTGGACTCTCCGGGGTGGGCCAACAGCGGTCACACGGAGATGCGGAGGGTCGCGACGTCGGTGTTGACGACTGCGATGTCGGTCGGACCTGTCGCCTAGCATCGAGGTGGTGCGTGTCCATGAGTTGTCTCGGACCGAGGCGCGCCGCGTCGCGGTGCGTGCGCAGTTGTTGGCCGGCCCTAAGCCAACTCATCTGCTGGACGTGGTGCGCCACCTGACTCTGCTGCAGAGTGACTCGGCTGCCGCGATTGCGCCGAGTGCCGATCTGGTGGCGTGGAGTCGGCTAGGGGCGTCGTACTCGCCGGCTGAATTGTCCGATGCCATCGAGAGCTGCACGTTGATCGAGCTGCATGGGATGATCCGCCCCTGCGAGGATCTTGCCCTTTACCGCGCCGATATGGCCGAGTGGCAAGGCTTAGCTGAGGTGCCCGACTGGCGGCAGAGCACCGTGCGATGGGTGCAGGCCAATGACGGCTTCCGTCGGGACATCCTCGAGCGGTTGAGGTGCGACGGGCCGCTCACATCCCGCGATCTTCCCGATACAGCAGCCGTCCCGTGGAGGTCGTCGGGATGGAACAACAACCGCAACGTCCCCATGATGCTCGAGTGCATGGTGCTGCGCGGTGAGGTGTCAACGGCCGGCCGTCGCGGACGCGACAGGTTGTGGGACCTCGCGACGCGGATCTATCCGGATGACGCGGTGATACCTGCGGGCGAGGCTCTCCGGCTGCGCAACGAGCGTCGGCTTCGCGCTCTTGGCATCGCTCGCGCTCGTGGGCCGGAGTGCCCCGTGGAGCCGATGGACGTGGGCGAGGCCGGCGAGCCCGCAGTGGTTGATGGGGTCAAGGGTGCGTGGCGCGTTGACCCGGCATTGTTGGGTCAAGCATTCAAGGGACGTGCGGTGTTGTTGTCACCGCTCGACCGCCTGGTCTACGACCGGAAGCGCACGATGGAGCTCTTCCAGTTCGACTACCAATTGGAGATGTTCAAGCCGGCGGCGAAACGTCGTTGGGGCTACTTCGCGCTGCCGATCCTGTACCGGGACCGGCTGGTGGGCAAACTCGATGCCACCGCCGAGCGTAAAGCCGGCGTGCTGCAGGTCAACGCGATCCACTGGGATCTGTCGCACACCAAGACGATGACCTCCGCAGTGCAGCGCGAGATCAAGGATCTGGCTCACTGGCTCGATCTGGAACTCGCGCTGCCCGCTTGACGAACCAAGTGACGACCGCCGGTTCGAATACGGCGGGGCTTCATCCGCAAGCGGCGCGTACCAAACCGCAAAGATGGTGTCGTGAGCTGTGATGCCGACGAGCAGTCCCGGACCGTTCTCGCCGCGCTCCTCGGTGAGCCGATCCTTGCCTGTGCTCCGATCTCGAGTGGCTTCACCGCCGCACTGGTGTATCGCCTCTCCCTGGCCGGGGGGCGCAGTGCGGTCGCCAAGGTGGCCCCCTGGAGCGCCGAACGCGAGCAGGTACTGGCCGGTCTACGGGTCGAGGCGCGCGTGCTCAGCTGCCTGGCCGCCCCCTTCGTGCCCCAGCTGCTGGTTGCCGACGACGCGATGGGCGCATGTGTCATCGAGGACCTCGGGACGGTCGGTTGGCTGCCCCATGGAAGCGACGGGGACTGGCCGGTCCCAGCCCAGGCAGCGGCAGAATCGATCTGGCGGACGGCGGAGGCGATCCGGGCCATGCCGATTCCGCCGGGGCTGCCCGCGGGCCACGCTGGCCTGTCCACGGTCTGGGATCGAGTCGGCGACCTCAATCTCGCGCCGATGGGTATCGACCAGGCGTGGTGGAGGCAGACCGGACCACTGCTGACCCAGGCCGCGGCTCAGCACGACTTCACGGTCAGTGTCCTGGTCCATGGCGACTTCAAGGGAGCGAACCTGTGCCTGCGTGACGGATACGTCGTGGCCGTGGACTGGTCGGGGGCGCACGTGGGTGATCCGAGTACCGACGTACTGGAAGCCGCCATCTGGCTGCGGATGGCCGGCGTACGTGTTCTCCCTCCGGGACTGGAGATGCTGCCGCTGTTGGCGGTGTACGGGGGGCTGCTGGTCCAGGAGTACCTCACCCTGGACTGGAAGCCCGATGTCCACGGGCAACGGGCGCGTGATCTCAAGCGCCGCACCGCCATAGAGGCGTTGTCCGGCTTCAGTGAGCTGATCGGCGTTGCATCGCCGTCGGCTTGATCCGTTGCGGAAAGTCGCTGGGTCGCGCTCAACCCGTCAGCGAAGCCGCCGCTCTGAGTACCGCCGACACCAAAGCCGGCTCCGGTCGGCGGCCCAGGCGCCCGACCGGCCCGGAGACCGATACCGCTGCGATCACGTCGCCGCCGCGGCCGCGTACCGGCGCTGAGATCGACCCGACACCGGCCTCGCGTTCGGCGCTGCTGTGTGCGTAGCCGAGTCGGCGAACCTCGGCCAGCGTCTTGACCGGGAACGAGGCCCGGCCGAGCAACTCAGCATCGGTGTCATCGCCGGCGGACCAGGCCAGCAGCACGTGCGCCGCCGACCCAGCCGTCATCGGTAGCCGGGCGCCCAGTGGAACGGTGTCCCGCAGGCCGCTCTCCCGATCGGCCGCTGCAGTACACACCCGTACGTCGGCCTCCCGCTCGAACAGCTGAGCGCTCTCGCCGGTCTCGCGGCACAGTTGCTCGAGGATCGGCCGGGCCCGCGTAGGGAGGTCCGGTCCGGCAGCGTCGGCCAGATCGGCTAGCAGCGGGCCCAGCAGCCACGCGCCGGACTCGTTGCGTCGCAGGAAGCCGTGGATTTCCAGGGCGACGGCGATGCGGTGCGCCGTGGCCTTCGGTAGATCGACGTGCTCGATGAGCTCGGCGAGCGTTACGGGGGACTGCGCTGCCTGACGAAGGACCAGCACTGCTTTGTCCAGAACGCCGATACCGCTATTCTGTCCCACGAAGCGATACTAGCGTCTCGCGATATGAGACGACGCACTTCGGACAAAGGTGGACACAATGGCCGGCACCCTGGCGGAGAAGGTCTGGGAAAGTCACGTCGTACGACACGCTGACGGTGAACCCGACCTGCTCTTCATCGATATGCATCTGGTTCATGAGGTCACGAGTCCACAAGCGTTCGACGCGCTGCGGACTGCCGGTCGTGGAGTTCGTCGGCCGGATCTCACCCTGGCGACCGAGGACCACAACGTTCCGACGCTGGATATCGACAAGCCGATCGCCGACCTGGTCTCCCGCACCCAGATCGAGACGCTGCGTCGCAACTGCGCGGAGTTCGGGATTCGCCTGCACGCCATGGGGGACGAGGAGCAGGGGATCGTGCATGTGATCGGGCCGCAGC
>JACCUM010000149.1 GCA_013811805.1 Geodermatophilaceae bacterium
GTGCGCAGGTCGTGGTTGAGCGCCAACAGCGATGGCACTTCCTGGGAGGACAGCTGGCCGTCGACCATCGCCTCGATCTCGCTGGAGTCGTCCTTGAGTTGGTGGTCGTCCTTGCGCCGGGTCTCCTGCCAACGGCCCTTGAGCCCGGCGGTGAAGTAGTTGGCGGCGTTGGTCGAGGTCTCGCTTCCGAACAGGTCGAGGGAGACGCTGAAGTGGAAGTTGATGTACTTCTGGATCACGTTCAGCGCTATCCCGCCGTGCGGGGCGATCTCCTCGGTCTGGTGCTCACGCATCAGCTCGGTGGACCGCTTGACCACCCGGTCGATCCCGGTGGTGCCCACGAACATGTGGTGGGCCTCTTCCTTGAGCATGAACTCGCACGTCCGGGACAGCGGGTCGAACGAACTCTCCTTCAGTGTGCCGAGTTGGTACTTACCATCCCGGTCGGTGAAGTAGGTGAACATGAAGAAGGACAGCCAGTCCGGCGTCTCCTCGTTGAAGGCGCCCAGGATGCGGGGGGAGTCCTCACTGCCGGAGTTGCGGATCAGCAGGGCATCGGCCTCGTCGCGGCCCTCCCGTCCGAAGTAGGCGTGTAGCAGGTAGACCATCGCCCAGAGGTGGCGGCCCTCCTCGACATTGACCTGGAACAGGTTTCGCAGGTCGTACAGGCTCGGTGCCGTCAGTCCCAATCGGCGCTGCTGCTCGACCGAGGCCGGCTCGGTGTCGCCCTGGATGACGATCAGGCGCTGCAGGTCGGCGCGGTACTCACCGGGCACCTGCTGCCAGACGTCCTGCCCCTTGGCGTCGCCGAAGGCGATCTTGCGTTCCTCGTCGCGCTCGGAAAGAAAGACGCCCCAACGATATTCGGGGAGCGCGACGTGGTCGAAGTGTGCCCAGCCCTCCCGCCCGACGGCGACCGCCGTACGGAGGTAGACGTCGCTGGTGTCCAGGGTCGGGCCCATCTCGGCCCACCAGTTGAGGAAGGCCGGCTGCCAGGCCTCCAGGGCCCGCTGCAGTCGGCGGTCCCCGGCGAGGTCGACGTTGTTCGGGATCCGCTCGGTGTAGTCGATCGACTGACTCATGGTCACACTCGCTTCCGGTCGAAGGTGGCGCGTTGGCCGGTCCCGTAGCGCCGCAGCGCCCCCTCCGGGCCGGCGGCATTGGGTAGGATGAAGATCCAGTTCTGCCAGGCGGTCAACCGGCCGAAGATCTTGGACTCGATTGTCTCCGGACCGACGAAACGGTGGTTGGCCTCCATGCCGGTAAGGGCATCGGGGCTGAACGACGAGCGCTCCTCGGTGGCGATCCGGATCTCCTCGTCCCAGTCGATATCGTCCAGCGAGAAGGTCAGCAGACCCAGCTCGTCGGCCTGCTCGGCCGCCAACCGGGTCCCGATCTCCTTGCCCAGCAGGTTGAGGCGGTCCGGGTCGCCGTAGAAGCGGGACTCCAGCCGGGACAGTCCGTTGCTCATCGGAAAGGAACCGAAGTTGGACTCGGTCACCACGATCTGGGCTGCCTCGCCCTCTTCACTGAGGTCCCCGTCCTCCATCAGTCCTTCGAGCATGTACTGCCGGTCGCAGGCCAGGGCCAACTCGAGTAGCGGTCCGGCGAAACAGCTTCCGGGCTCGATGACCGCGATCAGGCTACGGCTGGTTACGTCCAGGCGCTTGAGCACGCGCTTGTAGAAGTGCCGGATCTCGTTGACGAACCAGTCGCTGCTGCTGTGCTCAGCGATCACCCGCTCGAACGCGAGCACACCGGACGGATCCCCTCTGGTCTTGAACACCCAGGTACCGAGTTCGAGCTCGTTCGTACGTAGATGAAGAATCAGGTCGTCGAGTTCCCGACTCATGGCCAGCGGCCAGAAGTCAGCGCCCAGTTCGTAGATCCGCTCGAGGTTTTCCGGTACTGCGCCGCGGGGACCGGAGACGGTGATCGTCACGACCTTGCTGTCGCGGTCGAGTCTGGCCTCGACATGCCGGTAGCGAATCTCGGTGTCTGTGATCGTCGGCTCGAGCGGCGTCAGAGCAACCGCCGCCCCGCCGCCGAGTCGTTCGGAGTCCTTGGCCGCCTTGCCGGCCGCGGCACTGACGGCGTCGGCCCAGTCCTTCTTCGACGCAACAGCATCGACCAGGCGCCAGGCCACTGCCGTCTTCCCGCGGATGCCTTCGGACTTGGTGGCGAAGACATCGGCGAGGTCCTTGCGTACGCCGCGCTTGTCGACGACCCGGGTGAGCCCTCCGGTGCCCGGCAGCACACCGAGCAACGGCAGTTCGGGCAGCGAGACCGAGGAGGAGTTGTCGTCGATTAGCAGGATCTGGTCGCAGGCCAGCGCGAGCTCGTAGCCGCCGCCGGCACACGCGCCGGTCACGGCGGCGAGATAGGTCTGACCGGAGTTCGCGGTCGCATCTTCCATGCCGTTGCGGGTCTCGTTGGTGAACTTGCAGAAGTTCACCTTCCAGGGGTGCGTGGATGCGGCGAGCATGCGGATGTTGGCTCCGGCGCAGAAGGACTTCGCCTTGCCACTGGTCACCACTACCGCCTTGACCTCGGGATGCTCGAAACGCAGCCGCGTAGTGG
>JACCUM010000156.1 GCA_013811805.1 Geodermatophilaceae bacterium
GGTCGGTGTTCGGTGAGCAGTGCTGGGCAGCCAGCGCGCCGGCGGCGGCGAAGTTCTCCTTGGTGGCCGGCTGCCCCATCAGGGCGTTCTCGGCCTCGACGGCGCAGAAGTGCGCGGCGCCGACCGAGGTCAGCCCGATGCCCACGTCGCTGATCGTGTCGCCGTCCAGCCAGATGCAGGCACCGGCCGCTGCCACCGACCAGTCCCCCGCGCGGCGTTCCACCTTCTGGTAGCTGCTGCCGCCGCCGGGCCGAATCGGAATCCGGATCTCGGTGATCATCTCGGCGGGTCCGCAGGCGGTCTCGTACGGGCCGAGGTGCATCTCCCGTGCTGGCACGAGCCGGTCACCCGACGAGGACGTGACGACGATGTGCGCCTTCGTTGCCGAGAAGACCGCCGAGAGATCCTCGGAGGGGTCTGCCTGACCGATGGAGCCACCGATCGTGCCGCGGTTGCGTACGACGGGATCGGCGATCACCCGTTCGGCGTCATGCAGGATCCGGTAGTGCTCCCCAGCCAGGGCGGAGGAGAGCAGATCGGCGTGCCGGGTCATCGCCCCGATCCGGAGTTCGTCACCTTCGATGCGTACGTAGCCCAGTTCGTCGGCAAGGTCGTTGATGTCGATCAGGTGTTCGGGGCGGGCGATCCGCAGCTTCATCATCGGTAACAGAGAGTGACCGCCGGCAACCAGCCGAGCCTCCTCCCCGAGGCTCTCGAGCAAGCCGAGGGCGTGGGCAACGCTGGTCGCCCGCTCGTAGCCGAATGTGGCAGGTGTCTGCATGTGCGCTCATCTCCAGGGTGGGGGGCGGCGTTCATGGCAATCGCGTGTCAGCCCAGATTCCTGGGCGACCACGGGGGTTACAAGGGCGTCCTAAGCTAACCCTTAAGCCGTTCGAAATCTGGCGTCGACGAAGCACCTGGAGTGGGCAACGGTGACTCTCAACCAGCTCAAGGTCTTCGTCCTGGCCGTACGACTGGGCTCGATGCGCGCTGCCGCGCAGGCACTCGGTGTGAGCGAACCTGCCGTGTCGCAGGCGTTGACCGCCCTGCGCCAGAGCCTCGGCGATCCGCTGCTGGTCCGCGAGGGATCCGGGATGGTGCTCACCCCGGCTGGGCGGCGGGTGGTCGGCCTGGCCTCCCAGATGGTCAACCTCGCGGTCGAGGCTGAAGCTGCGGTCCGGCATGCGCACGGTTCACCCGAACTGATCCGGGTCGCCGCCACCGCAACGGTGGGCGAGGCGGTCGTACCGGCGCTGCTACAGGCCTATACCAACCGCGCCACCAATGTCGAGGCGACGCTGGGCATCGGGACTGTGCAGGAGCTGGCCGCCCTGCTCACCGAGCGACTGGCTGACGTAGCGATCGGTCCGCGGTTGTCCGGGCCGGCAGCCGTCGGCATTCTCAGCGAACCCCTGCAGCGGTATCGGCTGACGTTCGTGGCAGCACGCTCGGATCCGCTGACGACGAACGGCCCGGTCTCCCTGGCCCGGCTGCGCGAGGTCGACTGGCTGGTGGACCCGAGCGGAACCGATCCGCTCAGTGAGGTCGGCCAGCTCCTGGGCCATGCCCGCGTGCCGGAGTCCCGCATCCGGGTCTTCCCGTCGCAATCTGCGGCCTGGGCGGCCGCAGCCACCGGGACCGGCATCGCCCCGGCCGTCGAGCACCTCCTCGGCGCCACCGGTCACCCGGGCCTGGGTTTTGTCCCGGTCGGGGGATCTCCGTTCCCCATGTTCTGGTACGCCAGCATGCTCTCCGGCGACCGGACACCTGCCACGGCCATCCGGCTGCGCCGCTTCCTGGCGACTCCGGATGCCCTGCAGGCGATGTACCGCACCGATGGAGGCGTGCCGGCGTCGAAGTTTCGGCCACCGGTGCACGTGACGATCTGGAACTAGTCGGGCTTGTACGTCCCAGGGCGGACCCCTAGATCAGCCGCAGGGTGGACGCCGTTGTCGCACCTGCTCATTAGCTTTGGGTCCGGCGCAACGTTTCCGTTCTCTAGTGCGTATTCAGGCTAGAAGCCGACCGCGAGCGCGCCAGCGGGCCAGGCACAGAGGGGCGGCAGGAATGAGCGAAGACGACTCGTCCGGCGAGGACGTAGACGACGCCCCAGAGGATTCAGCCCTGCTCGCCGCCGCTCGTCAACTGTCGGAGGAGGCGGCACTACACCCCCGGCTGGCTGGCTTGTCGGGCGTACGTCAGCGAGCCGCCGCGACCCGGATCCGCCGAGCCGCGCGGCGCATGGCGGTCATGCCTGCGGCTTGAGGTCGACACGTAGGTGTATGGGCAGACTGCGCACCAATATCGAGATCGAAGACGTCTATCTGCAGACGATCATGACTCGCTACGGCCTGCGTACGAAGCCCGAGGCAGTCGAACTCGCGCTACGACATGTAGCCGGCCAGCCCATGAGCCGCGAGGAGGCGCTGGGAATGCGGGGCTCGCATGCCCTCGACGAACCACCGGGCGACAGCACACCTCGCGGCGCGACATGATCCTGGCCGACGCATCTGCCTGGGTGGAATATGACCGAGCGACCGGCAGTGCGGTCGACCGACGTCTGACCACGCTGATCGAAACCGGCGGTCCGCTCGCCGTCACCGAGCCCGTCATGATGGAGTGTTAGCTGGAGCGCGGAGCGACCGGCAGGAAAACGACCTTCGTCGCCTTCTGCTCAGCTGTGACCTGCTCCGTTTCGACGCCGTCGCGGACTTTGACGCAGCAGTACGCCTACCGCCAATGCCGCCGAGTCGGAGTCACTCCCCGACGAATGATCGACTGCCTGATCACATCGGTCGCTTGGCGGCGAGGTGCGGTTCTGCTCACTTGCGATGCAGACCTCGATGGAGTTGCGAGGGTCGTAGGAATCGATCCCGACAAGGCCTCAGCTCACTCGAGCGGCCGTTGAGCCCGGCTCCCGCCACCGACGCCGACGGCATGGGCTGGGGCAGGGTCCCGGTTATGGGTCAGTCAGGACCTCGTACACCCCGTCCGAGCTGACCCACAGATGCGCGCCGCGGAAGGCGGCAGGCTCTAGGAAGCGAGTCGGTTGGTCCGAAGCCGCCGTCGGAGCTGGTTGACAAAGCCATTCCTGACAGTCATCGTACAACTACGTTCCGTAATAACCTGGGCGCGAGGTGACACCGAAGCTGCAGTTGAACGTTGTGAATCCCGCGCCGCCGGAGCTGGTCCGGTACGGAGCCGAATGTCGGTGGAGGTTATGCCGACATCGACGAGTGCTTGGGCGAATTACGGCAGAGCGGGAGGCTCGACATGAGCGAGGACGACGCGGCCAGCGTGAGCGCCAACGAGCCTGAATCGGATTCGGCCCTGCTCGCCGCAGCCCGGCAACTCTGCGAGGAAGCCGCGCTGTGGCCGAGATTAGCCGGGTTGACCGGCGTACGCCGGCGCGCCGCTGTGAACCGGAACCGCCGGGCCGCGCGCCGATAGATCATGACGCCGGCAGCGTGAGTTCGGGCAGACAGCTGATGAGCGGAAAACGCCGCACTCGTCTGGCCCACCGCCAACACCGTCGAGATCATCAACCCAGCCGATAGCCGGGACCTTTCTACCGTCAACCATCCCGCGACTCAGGTCACGGTGGAGCTGAGGGGACTCGAACCCCTGACCCCCTCGATGCGAACGAGGTGCGCTACCAGCTGCGCCACAGCCCCTTACCTTCTGAAGGAAGCGGTCCGAGGGTAACGCAGGCGGCGTCGACGCAGGATCAGACGGCTTTGCGCGCTGACCAGTACGCCGCATCGTCGACCGCGGCAGGTTGCCAGATAGGCATCTGGGCGAAACTCGGGTCGTCGTCGTCCAGGGCAATCGCCTGGTGTTCGGTCGCCGCGGTGACGTGCGCCTGGTACTGCGCGTGCCTACGGACCGAGCGCTCCGTACGGTCCTCCGGCATCGTGAGCCTGGTGGCTGCGCGGGCCCGGCGGCGCTCCTGACGATCCTGCTCGCGTTGGGCCTCCAGGCGCAGGAAGACCAAGTAGCTGAAGATGACCAGGTCGAGAATGATCTGCGGCCACCAGAGCACCGGCTGCCAGAAGCCCGCGAAGCCCGCCCACAGCACAGCGAGAGCGATCAGGCCGGTGAGCATCCGGCGCCGCCGCGCGCGGATGTCGACCTCGCTGCGGTGATTGTCGTCCCGCGCTGGTGAATCGGCGACCGGCTGCTCGGCGACGGCCCGCGTGGCCGGACGCTCTGAAGTGGGCGAGGCACCCGTGTTCAGGGTCGCTCCAGGGACCCGCTTGGGCAGCCGCGGAATCGGTTCGGTGAGCAATTCGTGCGCCGGCTCCGTACGGGCAGCTCGGCCGCCGGACGTGAACTGGCCGCTCGACGCGGCGCTGCCGGACGCGAACTGGCCGCTCGACGCGGGGCTGCCGGCAGAGGTGTGACTCGACGTGGGATTGCTGGGCATGGCACTCCGATCGCTGCGCCGGCGTAGCACCCGGGGTTCGGCGGATGTGTCGGCCAGGTCTCCGCGGGTGACAACCATCGGGACGAGGACCACGAACCAGAGGCCAACCAGGATGGCCAGCAGCACGCCCGAGCCCATCCAGCACCTCCTGTCACATCCGTCACGTACGTTGCGTGCTCACGGTAAGCAGTGCGGGGCTGCGCTCCAGGCATTGGCAACGGTGTGTCGTGGGGCTTGAATCTCTGGTTGAGGCCTATTCCGCCGGCTCTGGCCCGATCGAGCGGCGGCGGGCCTGCAGCGCAGCCAGCACCTTCTCCCGATCGTCCTCGACGGTCAGCGCGTACCCGATGTGGTCACGCCAGTCCCCGTCGATGTCGAGATACCGGACGAAATAAGCCTCTTCGCGAAAACCGAGGCCGGTGACCAGGGCCCGACTCGGCGCGTTCTCCGGACGCACGTCGGCCTGCAGTCGATGCAGCCCGACCGGACCGAAACAGTGCTCGACCACGACGGCCACGGCCATCGACATGTGTCCCTGACCGGCCACCGATTGGTCGATCCAGTACCCGAGATGGGCGCTGCGCATGACCCCGCGTACGACGTTGTCCACTGTCAACTGGCCGGCGAACCTTCCGTCGACGAGCACGGCAAAGGGCAGGCACAGCCCCACGTTGGCCCGTCGGCGCAGCACCCGGACCATCCGCCGGAAGTTGCCCCGGCTGTGCCGGATCGCCCACGTCGACGGGGCGCTGGGCTCCCATGGGGACAGCCAGCCCTGGTTCGCCA
>JACCUM010000158.1 GCA_013811805.1 Geodermatophilaceae bacterium
AGCCGCCGGCTCCGGTCTGCTCGACACCATCGATCACCGGGACGAACGGCTCGGTCATCTCGAACGGCGCTCCCTCACGGGTCGACAGAATATTGCGCAGCGAGATGCTGGTCAGGCTGACTGCGTCGACCCGATTCGCGGCCAGCCCGTCGAAGCTGCTGGGCTGGTCGGTGAAGGTGACGATCTGCGCAGTGGGTACACCGAGCGACTCGGCGTAGCCACCCTCGACGGCGCCGGCAAGCACACCGAGGCGGGCACCAGTGCTGATGACGCCCTCGAAGATCAGGATGCCCAACGGGTTGCCGGCCGGAACCAAGAAGGCGGTCTTGGCCTGGTAGTCAGGATCGGAGAAGGCGATCTCGGCACAGCGTTCGGGGTTGATGAACATACCGGCCGCGATGACGTCGAACCGGCGCGCCTGCAGGCCTGGGATCAGCGATCCGAACTCGGTCAGCACACCTTGCAGCTCCGGGATTCCGAGCGCCTCGAAGACGGCTCTGGCGACCTCGGGCGCCTCCCCGGTCAGCGTCTCGTCGGCTTCCGCGAAGCCGAAGGGCGCCTCTTGGGCGAAGCCCACCCGGACATAGCCTTGATCCTTGAGCCGCTGTAGGGGATCAGTCGAGCCGCCCCGAACTGCCGCCCGTGGAGGGGGTTCGTGGAACAGGCGGTCAGGAAGGCCGGGCTGCCACGAGGGCGAGCCCAGAGAGAGACAGGAACGTACGGCGGGTCCAAGTGTGCTCGGTCAACGCATACTCCTTCATCTGCGCCCAGGTCGTCGCCGCCGGGCGGTCGTACCGCTGATGGTGTTCGGGCGCTAGCCCGAGCCAGTAGGATTGTCAACAATCCTAAAGTAAGTTGAGCGGACGAACGAGAGGAGCGGTGCGATGCCAACCGTCGGCTTTCTCTACCCCGGATACTCCGCCGAGGACGACTACCCGCGGATGGCCGAACTCCTCGGAGACGGGGTGCGGCTGCCATTGGTGCACACCTCGGTCGGCGAGGACGCGCACCGAGTCGATGCCCTGCTCGACCTCGGGAACGTCGACCGGCTGGCTGAGGGCGTGCCGGTGCTGCGCCAGTCCGCTCTCGACGCGGTCGTGTGGGCCTGTACCAGTGGGAGCTTCGTCTTCGGCTGGGAGGGCGCGAAGGAGCAGGTCGCCCAGCTGGCCCGGACCTACGGCGTACCGGCTACCAGTACGTCCTTTTCGTTCGTCAACGCCGCGTACGCGCTCTGTGCCCGTCGGGTCGCCGTTGCCGCGACCTATCCCCGAGACGTGGCCGAGCATTTCGTGCAGTTCCTCGGCGCTGGCGGCCTGGAAGTCCTCAGCCTGTCCAGCCGCGGCATCATCACCGCGGCCGAGGTGGGAACGCTGGGCCGTGAAGAGGTGCTCGACCTGGCGGTCGCGAACGATCATCCCGACGCCGACGCGGTGCTACTGCCCGACACCGCACTGCACACGGTCGCCTGGCTGGAGGATCTCGAACAGCGGCTGGGTAAGCCGGTCCTCACCGCAAATCAGGTCAGCGTGTGGGAAGGTCTGCAGATCGCTGGGAGCACCCGAACCTATGGCGGAGCAGGGGCCCTGTTTCGCTCGGCATCTCGAGCTGGGGTGGAGGTGTCGCTGCTGTCCGGCCGAGGAGAATCGTGACGATGGCCGGGGACGTATGTCGGACGCCGGATGCCACGAGCACTCTGCGCCGGGTGACCCGGTAGTCCACCCCGAGCCTGATCGCCGAGCAGCTCCGCGAGGCGATCATGCACGGCGTACTCGCCCCGGGCAGTCAGCTCGGCGAGGTCGAACTGGCAGCGCGCTTCGGCGTGAGCCGCGGCCCGCCGCGCGAGGCCATGCAGAGGTTGGTGCAGGAGGGATTGCTGCGCAGCGAACACAACCGTGGCCTTTTCGTGATCGCGCTGGCACCCGACGACGTCCGTGACGTCTACACGGCGCGGGCGGCCGTCGAACGGGCGGCGGTGGCGCTGATCCTGTGGGGCGATCGAAGCGCCGCGGCCACGCACCTCGAGGCTGTGCACGCGGACATGGTCGTTGCCGCAGAGCTGAACGATCGGGCGGCCCTCAGCGACGCCGACCTTCGCTTCCATGAAGCCCTGGTCGGTTTGTCGGGCAGCGGGTCGGAAAATCGTCGGCTAGCTGCGGTCGGTGTCACGATTGCTCCGGTCCGTACGGATCTCGCCGGACGCTGGGCGGGTGAGGTCGTGACCGCGCGGCACTTCAGCCCGGCGGCGAACCCAGGTTCGTGACGATTTCCTGGGCGACTGCCGTTGCGAGACCGCAGACCTCGGTCTCGGTGTCGGTCGTCGGCGGCCGGTTCTGCAGGTACTGCACGCGGATGCCCTGATCGTTGCCGAGCCCGAGGGTGATCTTGCAGACCCAGGACCCAGGGGTGGGTACTTGCAGCAGGCCAGGATACCCGCCGATGGTGACCTCGCGGACGATCTCGTAGTACTCGTCGCCGCGGTAGTCCTGGGCCAGGACGTCGGTGTCCGGGTACGGCCATACGACCAGCTGCCCGGAGCGCTCGTCTTTGTCGTCCCACACGCATTGCGGTACGGCCTCGTCGAAGGGCTGCGTTCCGTCCTCGTCGGGCTGTCCGAACCCGAGTTCGTCGAGTTGCTCCGTGCTGAGCAGAGTGCATACCCGGTCGACGAACGGGCGGACATCGAGCGGGTTCTGCACCTGCGGCGGCGAACCCAACGTGATGCTGGGGTTGGTGAAGGTCACGCG
>JACCUM010000165.1 GCA_013811805.1 Geodermatophilaceae bacterium
TCCTGATGGCCTTCACGCCGTGGAGCGCGATCAACCTGATCGACTACTACCTGATCTCCAAGGAGCGGGTCGACATCCCGGCGTTGTACGACCCGAACGCCCGCTACGGCCGGTGGAATGCCACGGCCCTGGTCTCCTACGCGATCGGCATAGGCATTCAGATCCCCTTCCTGGCCCAGGCGCTCTACACCGGGCCGCTCACCGAGGCGTTGGGTGGTGTGGACATCTCCTGGCTGGTGGGCCTCGTCGTCACCGGGACGATCTACTACTTCTGGGCGCGGAACACCTCGAACCCGCCCTCGGCGATGATCTATCCAGCGGACGCCACCGCGAAGCCCACAGTCGCCGCCCACTGAGGGACATTCTCCGGATCAAGTGCGGTCTGGCCGCCTGCAGATGTGACATTCTCCGGAGAAAGTCCTCCCGAGTGGCTCGGCGCGGGTCAGCGCAGCCGCAGGATGTTGCCGGTCAGCAGCCGGGCCGCGTCGCTGCACAGGTAGCCGATCACCTCGGCCACTTCTCCCGGTTCAGCGACGTGCACATGCTCAGCGCTGGTCTCGACGAAGGCGCGCACCTCGTCGGTCACCCACCCGGTGTCGGTCACCGGCGGGTAGACGACGTTGGCGGTCACGCCGTACGGCGCGAGTTCGGTGGCTGCGGCCATCGTGAAGTTCTCCTGCGCCGCCTTTGCTGCGCCGTACGAGACTTCGCCTGGAAAACCTTGGGCGCCACCGGAAGTGAGGCCGACGATCCGGCCCCAACTGGCGGCCCGGGTAATGTGCCGGGTGGCGAACTCGGCGATCAGCACGGCGGCCGCGATCACGTCCACCCCCAGGTTGTGCCGAATGCTCTCGGCGGTCAGTGGCGTGGGGAGACGTCCCACGGAAGTCGGGACCCCGGTACGGAAGCTGTCCTGCCGCCAGGAACTCGCGTTGTTGACCAGGATGTCCACCGGTCCGAACTCGGCCTCGGCGGCATCGAAGACCCTGGCCGGCACTGCCGGGTCGGTCAGGTCGGCCTCCATCCCGACGACCCGGCCCCCCGCCGTACGGATGTCCGCGAGGAGGTCGTCGGCTGTACGCGCCCGGTGCGCGCCGTACGCCGCCGGGGTCCCCGATTTCCCGTCGTCTGTGAAGCGGAGGTAGGTGGCCAGGACTGCGGCGCCGCGGGCGGCCAGCAGTTCTGCGGTGGCTGCGCCGATGCCGTGGTTCGCGCCGGTCACGATGGCCACCCGCCCGCTCAGCGAACCGGTCACGGATCCCGCTCGGGCACAACCGCCCGGTCATCGCCGGCCCCACTTGGCCGGTTGTGTAGCGAACCGTCGCTTTCGCGGTCCTCGAAGAAGCGGCGGTTGGGTAGCGAACCGGCGCTATCGGGGTCGTGCTCAACCGGCCGGTGCACGGACTTTCTCCGGAGAAAGTGCGGTCTGGTCGCCGGCTGAAGTGACATTCTCCGGAGAAAGTCCGGGAAGCGGTCTGGGGCTGCGTCCAGAACACCACCGGCCGGGTCGTCCATCCCGCTGCGCCGAACGATGTCCCACCGCGGATCCCAGAGATCGCGCAACACGTACGCCATCAGCGCGATCACCAGCACGTCGCGGATCCCGACGGCCAGGAAGAACCATTCGATCCGGATGCCGGAGTTGTCGACCCCGAGGTACCAGAGCAGCCGCGGCCCCCACAGGAAGGCTTCAGCGGCCTGCCAGGCCAGCAGCAGCCGCCACTCCGGTCGGGCCAGCACGGCAAGCGGTAACAGCCACAGCGAGAACTGCGGGCTCCACACCTTGTTCACCAGCAGGAAGCCGGCCAGCAGCAGGAACAACAACTGCGGAAGACGCGGTCGTACGGGCGCCCGCAGGCCCACGAAGGCGACCCCGGCACAGACCGCCGCCGTGGCCAGGGCCACGGCGAGATTCAGTCCGGTCGGTGACGCGCCGGGTCCGAGCACCGCGTCGAACAGAGTGGCCCCCGTCGACCCGCCGAAGTGTTCCGCGATCCGCCACAGTGAGTCCGGATCGGCGGTCCGGGTCTGGTTCAGCCGGAAGAACAGCGACCAGTTCTCAGGGGCAGCCAGGGCGACCGGCACATTGATCGCCGTCCAGGTGACCAGCGAAGCCGCCGTGGTCAGCCCGAACTCCCGCAACCGCCCGGCCCGAAGGCACAGGACGAAGAGCACGCCGAGGAACAGCAGCGGATACAGCTTGGCCGCGGTCCCGAACCCGATCAGCACCCCGGCCAAAACCGGTCGTCGCCGCGACCACGCCACCAGACCCGCACTGGACCAGGCGATCGCCCACAGGTCCCAGTTGGTGAAGGCGTGGACGAACAGCAGCGGGGACAGCGCCACCATCGCGGCATCCCACGGCCGCCGACCGGACAACCGTTGCACCGCCCAGACCATCGCTAGCGCGCACAACGACAGCAGCAGCGCGGTCACCGCGTAGTAGGAGTAGACCGCCGGCAGATCGGGCAGCAGGCCGTTGTTCAGCGACGCCGCGTCATAGATCGCCGACAGCCGTGAAGCGCCGTACATGAACCAGCCGGTCAGGACCGGGTACTCCACCGCCGCGTCGAAATAGGGCACCGCACCGGAGTCCAGCCCGTGGATCCCGAACAGCGGTACCGAATCGGAGTAGCAGAAGTGCGTGTACTGCTTGGATCCCGACCAGTTCCCGGCGGCACAGGGCTCCTGCTTGATCCAGGCGAAGGCCAGCACGACGATGCCCATCGCCAGGACCACCCGCAGCGGGGTCCAGAACCGGTTCCTGCCGACGCTCGCATGCCGGCCCCAGGGCCCACCGATCGCCGTACTCGCCGCTGTGGCAACCGGATCGGACCAGGTCGGAAGCACCCGGTCCACCGGCTGCTCGGCCTCCTCGCTCTCGCTCTGCTCGCGCAGGCTGCGCTCGCGCACGCGCTGCTCGTTGACGCCCTGCTCGCTCACCGCGTTGTCCGGGTCTGCGCGCTAGGGAGTCGGCGGTGGTGCCGGTGGCGTCGTGGGGGGTGGTGCTGGCGGACTCGGCCGCGGGGGTGGTTCTGATGGCCGCGGCGGGGGTGATGGCCGCGGCCGTGGTGCCGGCTGGGTCGTCTCCACGGGTGGCTCCGGGGTCGCCGATGTGGGTGGGGTCGGCTCCTGGGTCGGATCGGTTGACTCGTCGCCGTTGCCGCCGCCGTTCCCGCCGCCGTTGCCGTCGCCGCCGCCGGAGCCCGAGGTCTCCCCGGCGTCGCCCTTGATCAGCGCCTCATCGGGTAGGGGCAACTGTTCCGCGCCGGCCAGGGTCGCGTTCATGTACGCCTGCCAGATCTTGCCCGGCAGGCCGGCCCCGTACACCAGCCGGCCTTCGGCGGTCAGCAGCGGCTCGTTGTTGTCCGTACCGACCCACACCGCGCTCGACAGCTGTGGGGTGAAGCCCACCATCCAGGCGTCCTTGTTGTTCTCGTCGTCGAGTTGGGTGGTCCCGGTCTTGCAGGCCACCTCGCGGCCGTCGGCGAGTTCGTCGTTGGAGTAGTCGGCCACGTCGGACAGCGCATAGGTGACGTCGCTGGCGACCTCCGGTGCCATCACCTGCTCACCGTCGGACCCGTCGTTGGAGTACAGGACGTTGCCCTCGGAGTCGGCGATCTGGCTGATGAAGTACGTCGGCCGCTCGATCCCACCGGCGGCAAAGGTCGCGAACGCGTGTGCCTGGTCGATCGGCCGGACCTCGTACTCACCGATTCCGATGGAGGACGCGGTCACCCCGTCGCGCGACAACGTCGGTGTCCCGTCCGGCATCTCCCGGGCGACACCGGCCCGGTGGGCCACGTCGGCCACGGCCGCCCCGCCCACTTCGTAGGCCAGCCCGTAGAACACGGTGTTCAGCGAACGGGTCAGCGCCTCTCGTACGGTGCACTGCCCGCACTGCCCGCCCTCGGAGTTCCGGACCGGCGCCTCGCGGTCCGGGAAAGTCTGCGGTGAGGACCCGTCCCGCCGGGCGCCGACCCCGATTCCCTGCTCCAGGGCCGCGGCCACCACGAACGGTTTGAACGAGGACCCCGGCTGGCGGTAGGTCTGGGCATAGTCGAAGCCGGTGCCCACCGAACCGCCGTAGTACGCGACCACGGCACCGGTTGCCGGGTCGATCGACACGAGCGCCGGGCGCAGGTTGGCCGGCTGCCCGGCCATGATGTCGTTCACCGACTGGATCGCGGCCTGCTGCGCGCCGGGGTTCACGGTCGTGGTCACTCGCAGGCCGTCGCGATAGAGCCGCGACTCGT
>JACCUM010000173.1 GCA_013811805.1 Geodermatophilaceae bacterium
TCCAGACAGCCTTGGACGAGGCGAACCAGGCTGTTTCCGAGGCCCAGGCCATCAGAGTCTTTCGGATCCTGGGCGGCGACTTCACCGAGGACTCGGGCGAGCTGACCCCGAAGAACAGCCTCAAACGAAACGCCGTGCTCAAGACCTATGCCGCCGAGGTGGACGCCATCTACGCCCGCTGAGCGTGCGACCATGCTGCCGTGCGACCGCTCATCTCACCAACCACGGTCTGGGCCCTGATGCAGGCCACGATCGTGGTTGCCCTCCTGCTTCTCGTCAGCGGAGCGGGCAACCCGGCGATGACGCTGGAAGGGCGCGGTGATCCGGCGACCGAGCGTGCTGTCGAGGTCCTCATTGACCAGTCCGGCGCCGACCCGGGTCGACGCACAGATCTCATCGCCTCCATCCCGGATGGGTTCGTCTCCGTAATGGGGTATCGCCCTGCGCTGATCGACATCAATGGCACCCTGTCCCTGGGTGAGCCGATCGGCGCCTGCTCCTCTCCGGTCCACCTGGCCTTCGACATGGAGCCGACCTGCAAGGGTCACGACTTCGGCTATGACCTCTTGCGTTACGCGGCTGTGATCGATGCCCCGCTGGGCGAGTGGGCCCGGCCGTTGATCGACGACTGGTGGTACGCCGAGATGCACGAACGCTGCAACCTGACGCACGCCGGAGTCACGGGTCTGGCTTGTCACGGCCAGGTTCTGGCCACCGAAGCGATCATCGACGTCAACAGCTGGCGCGAAGGAAACGGCCCACCGATCGAAGAGAACCCCTGGCGCTACCTCGGAGCGCTCGCGCTGCTGCCGGTCGCGTTGGCAGCCGCGGTCCGATCCCGGCGCAACGCGCCGCTGCATCCGATCGGCGGCTTGCAGGCGGCGCCGGCGGCGTTCGCCCTGACCCGTTGATCGGGCAAGAAGGCGCTCAAGCCAGCAACTGTCGCCATCGCGTTGCCAGGAAATCCCAGGACCACTCGGCTTCCACCCAGGACCGCCCGGCCACGCCCATCGCTGCCGCGCGCTCGCGGTCCTCGAGGAGCTCGAGAACGCTGTCCGCCACCGACTCCGGCGATCGCGGATTCTCCACCACCAGACCGGTCACACCGTGTCGTACGGCCTCCGGGGCGCCACCGGACGTTCCGGCGATCACTGGACGCGCGCACGCCGCGGCTTCCAGATAGACCATCCCCAGGCCTTCGACGTCCAACCCCGCGCGCCGGGTCCGGCACGGCATGGCGAACACGTCGCAGGCGGCGTAGTACGACGGCAGCTCCGGCCAGCTGACCCCGCCGACGAAGTGCACGCCCCCGATTCCCAGTCGGCCCACTATGGCGCGAAGACGTCTCTCGTCGGGACCGTCCCCGACGAGCAAAAGGGCCGCTTGCGGAAACCGCGTACGCACCTGTGTCCAGGCCCGGATCAGCACATCCTGGCCCTTGCGCGCGACCAGCCGCGACACGCAGGCGACAACGGGTACGTCGGCGCCCAGACCCAGCCGCCGGCGTACCGACCCGCCATCGGCGTTCGGATGGAACGCCGTGACGTCCACGCCGGGCGGCAAGTGCGCAAGCGTTGTGACGTCGGCCAGCACCGGCTCCAGGACACTACGGGTGAACTGGGTGATGTAGGTGACGACGTCGACCCCAGCGGCCAGGTTGTGCAGCACCTGTCTGGCTCCCGGCAGCCGCGCCCAACCCGTCTCGTGCCCGTGGGTCGAGGCAACGATCCTGTCAATGCCGTTGTCCCGCAAAGCCGGTGCAAGCAGGGCCAGAGGAGCTGCGGCTCCGAACCAGGCACGCTCGCAGCCGTGCTCCCGGGCCAGGGCACCGACTCTCCGACGGATGTCCGGAGTGGGCAGGATCAAGCTTGTCCGATGCCGGACGATCGGGAATGGTAGCCCGGTGTCATACGCCTCGGCCCCGTCCCAGGCGGGCGCGAACACCACGACTGAGTCAGCTGGCTGGCGACGGACCAGCGCCTCCACGAAGGTCTGGATGCCGCCCTGCCGGGGCGGAAAATCGTTTGTCACCACCAGGACTCGGGTCACTGCAGCGCGCCCGTCATCGAGCTGCGCCCGGTCACAGACAAATGCCGGTCACGGCACCATCATGCGGTGGGCCTGCGCCCAGTCCCGGGCCGTGGCGATCCTGTTCCATAGTGCTCGGGTGAGAGGCCACATCCAGTAATACAACCGGTTCGGGTCGAGGTCAGCGAGATTGCCGACGCCGAGCCGGCGTTGCATCTCGACGAACGAGGCCGGGTCACGGGTCAGTTCGAGAGCGTGTGCGTCGGCGCGGGACTCGATCCGCCGGGAGACCATGCTCTGCACCGGCGTCAGGACCAGGCCGGCCACAGCAACGACGAAGAGCACCAGAGCCAGGCTGCGCGGATCGGACAGGGACGCCGCTCCGGCTCGGCTGAGCAGCGGCGTCCAGCCAGCCAGAAGGAACCCGGCAACGACCATCGCCGCAGCACCCA
>JACCUM010000180.1 GCA_013811805.1 Geodermatophilaceae bacterium
GATGGCTCCATCATCAGCGCCCGGCCCATCGCGACCATTTGCCGCTCGCCCCCGGACAGGGCCCCGGTCTTCTGCTTGCGACGCTCACCCAGCATCGGGAAAAGCTCGGCACAGAAATCGAAGCGCTCCTGAAACTTCTTGGAGCGCAGATAGATACCCATCTCGAGGTTTTCCTCGATGGTCAGCGACGGAAAGACGTTGTTGTTCTGCGGCACGTAGCCGACGCCGTCAGCCACGAGCCGGTGGGCGGGGGCGGACGTGATCTCCGTGCCGCGCAGGGTGACCGTTCCAGACCGGACCGGGATCAGGCCGAACAACGCCTTGAGCAGCGTAGATTTACCGGCGCCGTTGGGCCCGATGATGCCGACCAGCTCACCGTCGTTCAGGTAGAAATCAGCACCCCGCAGGATGTTCACTCCGGGCAGATAGCCGGCCACCAGTTCGTCGGCCCGCAGCAACGCATTCCCGGCCAGCTTGACGTGTTCCTCGCGGGTTGCCGCACGCTCGGCCGGTGTCATGTCCGGTCCGGCCGATGTCCGTGGTGAGGTCTCCGAGTGGCCGCTGATTCCGTCGGTGCCGTCGGTGCTGTCGGTGTCGTGCCGCTCGGCCTTCGTGGGGCCGGTCGGGGGAGCGGTAGGCGCAAGCGCGTCAGGCGCGGAAGGCTCGGGGGGCGCGGGATCGGTCATCTACAGGCCTCGCGTCGTCTCGGTGGGCAGGTCGGCATCCCCGGCCTTCTCCGCGGCGATGGCCACCTCGGCTTCGGCCAGTACCAGCTCTTCCTCTTCCACCGTCAGCGGGGCGTCGTGGTGGGCACCGAGATAAGCGTCGACCACGTCCTTGTTCTGCGAGATGGATTCCGGCGGGCCCTCGGCGATCACCCGACCGGCGGCCATCACGACGACCCAATCGCTGATGTCACGGACGACATCCATGTCGTGTTCGACGAAGACCACCGTCATCCCCTCCTCGCGGAGGTTCTTCACGTGTTCGAGCAGACTCTGGGTCAGCGCCGGGTTTACCCCCGCCATGGGTTCGTCGAGCATGACGACCTTCGGCTGGCTCATCAGCGCGCGAGCCATTTCCAGCAGCTTTCGCTGCCCACCGGACAGGGTGCCGGCGAAGTCCTGGGCCTTGGCGTCGAGCTTGAAACGATCCAGCAACTCCATGGCCCGGGCCTCGATATCCCGCTCCTGGGACTTCCAGCCGGGCAGCAAAGCGTTGAGGAAGCGCTCTCCCCTTTGTTGCTGCGCTCCGAGTTTCATGTTTTCCAACACGCTCAGTCGAGATAGCGCCTTAGTCAGCTGAAACGTGCGTACGACGCCCAGCCGGGCGACTTGGTGCGGCTTGAGGCGGCCCAGTGAGCGGCCGTCGAAGCTCCATCGACCGGTGTTGGGCTGGTCGAAACCGGTGAGCAGGTTGAACATCGTGGTCTTGCCCGCGCCGTTGGGTCCGATCAGGCCGGTGATGCAGCCGCGCTGGATCTCGAGATGTTCCACGGCTACGGCGGTCAACCCGCCGAAGGAGCGGACCAGGTCGTCCACGACGATCGTGGCGTCTGGTTTGGGCACGCCGATCTCCCACGGCAGATGGCGAAGCGCCTGAGCGGAGTCAGTGGGCATCGAGCACGATCTCCCTGCGGTCGCCGAAGATCCCCTGTGGCCTGAAGACCAGCAATATCATGAGTCCGATCCCGACGAGGATGAAGCGGATGTTGGCGACGTCCGGCGAACTCAGGATCTCATCCGGGATGATGCCGTTGCGAATCAGGGCCGCCAAGCCCGCGTCGGTGAAGGCGAGGATGAACCACAGGATCATCGAGCCGACGACCGGACCGAGGATCCGGGCCGTCCCCCCGAGGATCAGTGCGGCATAGGCCAGGAAAGTGTTCGCGTTCTGGAACTGATCGGGGTTGGCCGACCCGGTAGCCAACACCAGGATCATCCCACCGAAGCCGGCGATCACCCCGCCGAGGGCCAGCGACTGCATCTTGTAGCTGTAGACGTTCTTGCCCAACGACCGGACGGCGTCCTCGTCCTCCCGGATGGCCTTGAGCACCCGGCCCCAGGGGCTGCGCATCAACTGCCAGATCAACAGGCTGAACAGCGTCACGAGCAGCCAGCCGACCAGACAGGCCCAGATCTCGCGCCCGGTCCAGGTCGAGCCGAGAAACTCGTAGGTGCGCTGGGTCTCGAACGGCGCAACACTGTAGAAGTCCTGGCCGAAGCTGGACAGGCCCTGGGTAGCGCCGGTGATCGGCGTGGCAGGGGTCGAGCGGAACACCAGACGGAGGATCTCGGCGGCCGCGATGGTCACGATGGCCAGATAGTCCGCGCGCAGCCGCAGGGTCGGCAGGCCCAGGAGCAGGGCAAGCACCAGCGAGGCGACCACGCCGATGACCACACCGACGAGCAACGGCAATCCCCACATGGCCACCGAGATGGCCACCCCGAATCCGCCCAGCAGAGCGAACGCGATCTGCCCAAAGTTCAACAGGCCCGTGAAGCCGAAGTGCAGGTTCAGGCCGACGCCCATCAGGGCGAAGAAGACCGCCGACTGGCTGACCAGGGCCTTGACGCTGAGCGCGAGGATGTCGAGGAACTCACTCATAGCTGTCGCCTGCCTAACCGA
>JACCUM010000380.1 GCA_013811805.1 Geodermatophilaceae bacterium
GTACGACGGTGCCCTTCGGCAGCTTCGACTGGCCGCCGACGAGTGCGATGTCTCCGTCCCCGCCGATCCGGGCGTCGGCGCCGATCTCGACGTCCTGGTCGATGATGCTGCGTACGACGAGCGCGCCGGACCGAACCACAACGCCGTACAGCAGGACGGAGTCCCGTACGGTCGCGCCGGCTTCGATCCGGACGTCTGGGGAGAGCACCGAGTTGTGCACGGTCCCGGCAACGACGCAGCCGGGGGACAGCAGACAGTTGTCCACTTCGGCACCTTTGTCGATCCCCGCCGCGGCCGATCGCCCACCTGCGGTCTGGATCCGCCAGCCTGGTTCGTCGAGGTCGATCGGCGGCTCGTCCTCCAACAGATCCATGTGGGATTCCCAGTACGCCGGGACGGTGCCGCAGTCGCGCCAGTAGTCCTCGAAGCGGTGCTCGCGCGCCTCCCCGGCTTCGACGAGTGTCGGCAGCACCTGGTCGCCGAGATCCTCCAGCCCGCTGTCCTCGTCGACCTCTTTGGCCAGGTCGTCGAGCAGATCGAGAACTCGATCCGGGGTGAACACGAAGACCTCGTTGGTGACCAGGTCGCTGGCTGGCTCGTCGGGTTTGTACGCGTAGTCGGTGATCATGCCGTCGTCGGCGACTTGCACAACGCCGTACCGACCCGCATCGGCCTTGTCCACGCGGGTCGTCACCATGGTGACCGCAGCATCGCTGGCCAGATGGCCTTCGACCACCTCGCGATAGTCCAACTTGTAGACCGCGTCGGCGCTCACGACGACGAGCGCCTCCGGATCGAACTCCCGGATCATCGGTGCTTGCCGCCACAACGCATCGGCGGTGCCCTGATGCCAGCCGCCGCGCTCGTCGCCCTGATGTGGATGCACGACCAGCAGACCGCCGGTGGTTCGGTCCAGGTCCCACGGGCGGCCGTTGGCCAAGTGATCGGACAGTGAGCCGGGGTTGTACTGCTGGACCACCCAAACATCGGCGATATCGGCCCGCTGACAGTTGGACAGTGGGAAGTCGATCAGCCGGTACATGCCGCCGTACGCAACGGCCGGCTTGGCCCGGTTCTCGGTCAGCAGCTCGAGTCTTCCGCCGGCACCACCGGCGAGTACGACGACAAGGATCCGGGTCAATGACATGGCGCCCTCCAGGCTCGCGGCCCGGGCGGGCCATGGCTCAGCTACGACCCTAACCAGGTGCCGGATTCAGCCGGCCAGCACCGGATGAGTCGGTGCGACGACGCGGTGACCTCCCTGCACTGGGTGGACCGGACCTTCTCGACCTACCGGACCGACAGCCAGATCAGTCGCCTCAACCGTCGGGAGGTGAAGCTGCGCGACTGCGATACGGCTGTGCGCGACGTGCTTGGCCTGTGCCGGACGTCGAGGCCGCTTCCGATGGTTACTTCAACGCCACGATCGGCGGCGTTCTGGATCCGTCTGGTGTGGTCAAGGGCTGGGCGATCGAACGGGTCAGCGCACTGTTGAGTGCTGCGGGGGTTCGGTCGCATGCAGTCAACGGCGGCGGAGACATGCAGTTGACCGGAGCTCGCTCGGATGGCTCACCCTGGCGGATCGGGGTGGCGCATCCGTTGCGGTCGGGGGCGCTCGCGACGGTGGTCGAGGGAAGGGATTTCGCGGTGGCCACCTCGGGATGTGCCGAGCGGGGTTGTCACATCCTCGATCCGCGGACCGGCCGAGCACCCGTCGGCCTTGGCCAGTGTCACCGTGACCGGCCCGGGGATCACTCTCGTGGACGCGTATGCGACTGCGGCGTACGTCATGGGCGCGTCGAGCCGCGACTGGATCGAAGACCTGGACGGCTACGAAGCCTTTCGGTGATCGATGACGGAGACTGCTGGGCTACCAGCGGTTTCATAGGCGTCGGGATAGCCAGCTGAAGTACGCCGCCGGGGACTCGAACCCCGAACCCGCTGATTAAGAGTGGGGGTCCGGCGTCCGCTCTGATCCGGAATAGTCCTGCCTGGTAGGCACTTTCGGCGTTGGCCTGTGGTCCCAGTCTGCTGCTGTCCGGCCTTGTCCGGGGTAGTTGGTGGGGATGATCGTGGGGCTGCACGGTGCAGAGATGGGTCGTACTGTCAGCTCCATGGACGCGCCGGACGACATGCCTGCCGGGTATCCATTGCAGCGTTATCCGCCCGCGATGGGGTGCACCGCGCCCAGGTCGGATGGCGAGCCGTGCCGTCGTCTTGCCATCCGTGGCGGGCGGGCTTGCGTGGTTCACGGAGGGCGTCTGCCGACCGTCCGGGAGGCTGCCAAGTCCAACGTGGAAGCCGCCCGGCTCCGAGTGCTCGGGCTGGTGGACCCAGCGTTGGACGCCATCGAGAAGGCGCTCACCGATCCCGACGTCGAGATTCGGCTCAAGGCAGCCCGTGAAGTTTTAGAGCGGGTGGTACCCCGACACGGGTCGCTGTCGGTCACGGTGGCCTCGGTCTCCGAGGCACACCGGGCAAGTCTGCATCGCAGATCATCCACGAGCGCTTGGACAAGCTGGCTTCCACGGCTGCAGAGCGGACTCAGGTCGTCAAGTACCGCAGTCTTGGCTCTGCCGAGATCATCGAGGGCGAGGTGCTCTCCGATGCCTAACGGATTGCTGGACCTGATCGGTTCGGACCTCACCCCGGATTCCGACCGGTGGACCCGTGGCTATGTCCTGGACTCCAGGGAGTGCGCGGCAACCCTGTCCCTGATCGATGCCGTTTGC
>JACCUM010000203.1 GCA_013811805.1 Geodermatophilaceae bacterium
GCTGCCGCTGGATGGCTGCAGCGCCGGTTGGGCGTCCGCGTGGTTCCGGATTCGATCCTTCCGACGATCGGCTCGAAGGAGACTGTGGCGTGGCTGCCGACGATGCTCGGCATCGAGCCCGGCTCGATGGTGCTGATCCCGGAGCTTTCCTACCCCACCTACGAGGTCGGTGCACTGCTGGCCGGAGCGCAGGTACGGCGAGCGGTGCGCCCACCGGAGGACTCGGCCGGGATCAGCCTGGTCTGGCTGAACTCACCGGCCAACCCGCACGGAGCGGTGCTGCCCGCGACCGAGCTTCAACGCTGGGTGGCTTGGGGCAGGACCTTCTCCGTGCCGATTGTGGCCGACGAGTGCTACGTCGAATTGGGCTGGTCGGCCGAGCCCGTCAGCATTCTGCATCCCAGCGTCATCGGTAATTCACAGACCGGAGTTCTGGCGGTGCATTCGCTGTCCAAGCGATCCAACCTGGCCGGCTACCGCGCCGGTTTGATCGTCGGTGACCCTGCGCTGATCCGTACGGTCTGGAACGTGCGGCGGCACTCCGGCTTGCTCGTGCCCGATCCGATCCAGGCGGCCATGGCGGCTGCCTACCGTGATGACACACACGTCGCCGAGCAGCGTGAGCGATATCGCGCCCGGCGTACGCAGCTGGCGGCGGCCCTGTGCGGCGCCGCCTTTCGGATCGACCACTCCGAGGCCGGCCTCTACCTCTGGGCCACGCGCCACTCGGACTCGATGTCCACAGTGGACTGGTTCGCCGAGCGGGGGATCCTGGTGACGCCAGGCACTTTTTACGGTCCGGCTGGTGGCCAGCACGTACGGATCGCGCTGACGGCCGCCGACGAGCGAGTCGCAGCCGCGGTTCGACGACTGGCCGACTGACCGGCAGATCGCAGTCAGCGCAGGAGCAGGACGGTGACTGCACAGGCCGCGGCCCATAGCACGCTGGTGAAGGTCCCGATGATGAAGCGCTCGGATGCCCCGGCACCGGGGGAGCGCAGCTCCGGATAGCGGGCCAGTCCCTTCACCGCGAGGACGACGGCGATGCCCTCCGGCCACCCAGCGATCAGCGCGGCGCTCACGGCGAGGCGTTCCAGGGTTCCGATCCAGGCCCCACCGCGAAGCACGTCCTCGGCCGGCGTCGGGTCCGGCCGGCCGGGTTCACGCACCCGTGGCGTGGTGCTGTACGAGGCGCAGGCCAGGATGGCGACGGTCAACGGTCCCCCGCCGGCTGCCGAAGCGGTGACTGCCAACGCCGTACAGACGATCAGCGCCGCCCGTCCGACACCCTCCACGCTGGCGGCGACGACGATCGCTGCACACATGAGTCCGGTCGCCACCGCCGGGAAGACCGGCGCATGCTGCCACCAACCGGTCAGCGAGACGACGAGCACGATGCCGAGCAGGATCGCGAGTGCCACGGCCGTCATCGGCCCGCCTCGGCCAAGAGGTGTACGGCGACCGGGCGCAGGGCCTGCTCATGCCACCACCAGGCGACATGCAGCCGCTGGCTGACCGCCTGCTTGCTGATGCCCAGGATGTCGGCGGTCTCGGTCTGCGTATGGCCCTGGGAGATCAGATCGACCGCCTGCCATCCCGCCGAGGACCGGCGACGCAGCACCGTCGCCAAGGTGCGCAGCACTGCCTCGGCATACCCGCTGACAGCAAGGTCGGGCCCATGGACGGCCACAGCGTCCAGCGCTCCCTTCGCCCGGTTCACCGCGGCCCGCGCGTTCTCGAACGCGGAGCCAGAAGCCTCGCGGGTGCTGTCGGGTATCGGGGTACGGATCGAGCCGAGGCCGATGCCCACGCTCCAGCGCCGCTCCCGGGCGCAGCGCAGGGTCAGTTCCAGTACGAGCGCCGGATCGGTCAGCACCCCTTGGACCTCATCGCCAACTGTGCGCTCGAAGGGCAGTAGCCAGCCTTCGGGGTCGGCGTGATCGACCTGCTCCGGGACCAGCGTGGCGAGCAGGGGCTCCACCCGGTCGACGTCGCGGCGGCTGCCACGCTGGTCGATCGTCATGACGGCGAGCATGCTTCTCCCTGACGACAAAATGTCGAGGCAATGGTGACACCTTGTCTATGGAAGGTCAAGCCCTAAGGCTTGTCGGCACCTGGTACAGTCACCTGCCTTGTCACCCGGCTCGACACAAGCAAGCTGGCGAGTGGACGGGGGCCGCGACGCTTTTCCACGGGAGTGCTCATCACGCACTGGTGCTTAAGAGGCCTTTTGCAATTGCCGTCGACGCCGGACCCATGACATCGACTGGCAGTCGTTAGTGGAAACCATCCGCCATGTTAGCGGGACCAGTAAGAGCGATCTTCTCCGTCTCACCGAGCGACCGCAATCGGCGGCTTGTTGCCACTGCACTGGAGTAGATTATCTTGCCCGCGCGCCTGCTCAGCCGGCCATCCCGGAGACCTGCCCGCCCGGCGTGGGCTCACTTGCCAGGCCATCAGGTCAGGTC
>JACCUM010000231.1 GCA_013811805.1 Geodermatophilaceae bacterium
GGCGAGAATCGTTCATCCCAGTCGAGGAGTACCCCGTGCAGTTGCCACCCCTGGTCGAGCCGGCCGCCGAGCTGACCGTCGAAGAGGTCCGCCGTTACAGCCGTCACCTGATCATTCCCGATGTGGGGATGGACGGGCAGAAGCGGCTGAAGAACGCCAAGGTCCTTGCCGTCGGAGCCGGTGGGCTAGGCTCACCGACCCTGCTCTACCTCGCCGCAGCCGGGGTCGGAACGTTGGGCATCGCCGAGTTCGACGTCGTCGACGAATCCAACCTGCAGCGTCAGGTCATCCATGGCACCTCAGATATCGGGAAGTCCAAGGCGCTGTCGGCCAAGGAGTCGATCGCCGAGATCAATCCGCTGGTCGAGGTCGTGCTGCACGAGACCCGGCTGGATTCCGACAACGTGCTGGACATCTTCGCGCAGTACGACCTGATCGTGGACGGCACCGACAACTTCGCCACCCGTTATTTGGTCAACGACGCCTGCGTCCTGCTGGACAAGCCCTACGTCTGGGGCTCGATCTTCCGCTTCGACGGCCAGGTGTCGGTCTTCTGGGATTCGCACGGCCCGAACTACCGCGACCTGTACCCGGTGCCGCCGCCGCCGGGCATGGTGCCCTCCTGCGCCGAAGGCGGTGTTCTCGGTGTGCTCTGCGCGACGATCGGGTCGATCCAGGCGACCGAGGCGATCAAGTTGATCACCGGTATCGGGGAGACCCTGCTCGGCCGGCTGACCGTCTACGACGCGCTCGAGATGACCTTCCGTACGGTCTCCATCCGCAAGGATCCGACCGGCCAGCCGATCACCGAGCTGATCGACTACGACAACTTCTGCGGTGTGGTCTCGGACGCAGCCTCCGAGGCTGCGCTCGGATCGACGATCACGGTCGAGGAACTCAAGGACATGATCGACTCCGGCAAGGACTTCGAGTTGATCGACGTCCGCGAACCCAACGAGTACGAGATCGTCTCGATCCCGGGCGCCAAGCTGATTCCCAAGGACGAGATTCTCTCCGGCGCAGCCCTGTCCCGACTTCCGCAGAACAAGCCGATCGTGTTGCACTGCAAGTCCGGCGCGCGCTCAGCCGAGGCGTTGGCCGCCGTTCAGGCAGCTGGATTCGGTGACGCCGTGCATGTACAGGGTGGGGTGCTTGCCTGGGCCACCCGGATCGACACCTCGTTGCCGACCTACTGAGCCGGTCGCCGACGATGCGGGACGCGGTCGAGCGCTTCCAACGGGCTCAGGCGCTGTTCGGCGACCGGGTCGATGCGGTGCCGGCCGGCGCGTGGGAGCAACCGACGGCGCTGCCCGGCTGGTCGGTTCGGCATCTCGTGGGACATCTCGTCGAGGAACAGCGCTGGCTTACGCCGCTGCTGCGCGGGGAGACCCCCGAGGACATCGGTGATCGGTTCTCCGGCGATCTGCTTGGAGACGACCCCGTGGGCGCATGGGAGGCGGCAGCAGACGAGGCGCTGGGCGCCTTCGCCGCCCCAGAGGCGCTGGAGCGCACCGTGATCCTGTCCTATGGCGAGACGCCGGCTGCTGCTTACTGCGCGCAGATGACCGCAGATCTCGTCGTACACGCATGGGACCTGGCGTACGCCATCGGGGGAGTGGAGCGGTTGGACGACAACCTCGTGACCTGGACACTCGCCTACGCCGAGGAGCATGTCGACGGCTCCGGCTCGCCGGGCCTGTTCGAGGCCGCCGTGGACGTTTCCGATACGGCCGATCCGCAGACCCGGCTGCTGGCCCGGTGCGGCCGCCGTACCTGAACCCGGTCGTGGACTTCGAGGAGTTCGCCGAGTCGGTCTACGACGTCGTGGACACGATCCCGGCTGGGCGGGTGGTGACCTACGGCGACATCGCGGAGCACCTCGGGCAGGGAGGCCCGCGCCGGGTCGCGCGTGCCATGGCGATGTGTCAGGGCGCGGTGGCCTGGCACCGGGTGATTCGGTCCAACGGCGTTCCGGCCGTACCGGTACGTGCCCGGCAGCTGGAACTCCTAGCGTCGGAGGGTACGCCGCTGGTGGATGGCAGTCGGGTGGATCTGGGCCGCGCCCGCTGGCCGCTGCCCTGAAATCACAGCTTTGCCTACCTGAGGTCGCGACTCGCCGACGTGACCCTCGGCGTGTCGATGCACCAGATAGGCAAAGACGTCTTTCGGGATACCGCATTGCGAGGCCAGGATGGGTGGGTCGGACCAACCCGAGGAGTGGACATGGTCAGCAGCGGCGAGCGGTACACCTATGCGTTGGACGAGAACGACATCCCGACCCAGTGGTACAACGTCATCCCCGATCTGCCCGAGCCGCCGCCGCCGCCGCTGCATCCGGGCACCCGTGAGCCGGTCGGCCCGGACGATCTGGCGCCGCTCTTCCCGGTGGCGCTGATCGAGCAGGAGGTGTCGATGCAGAGCTACATCGACATCCCCGGTGAAGTGATCGACGTCTACCGGCTATGGCGGCCCTCGCCGCTGATCCGGGCCCGCCGGCTGGAGAAGTTCCTCGACACCCCGGCCAAGATCTTCTTCAAGTACGAGGGAGTCAGCCCCGCTGGATCGCACAAGCCCAACACCGCGGTACCGCAGGCCTACTACAACCATGCCGAAGGCGTCACCCGGCTGACCACCGAAACTGGTGCAGGCCAATGGGGTACGTCATTGGCATTCGCAACGGCGCAGTACGGTATGGAGTGCGAGATCTGGCAGGTCCGGTCCTCCTACGACCAGAAGCCGTCGCGCCGGACGATGATGCAGGTGTACGGCGCGACCCTGCACCCGAGTCCGTCGGACCTCACCGAGGCCGGGCGATCGGTGCTCGCCGAGCATCCGGACAGCCCTGGGTCGCTGGGTATCGCGATCTCCGAGGCGGTCGAGGCCGCGGTGTCCCGTGCGGACACCCGGTACGCGCTGGGCAGCGTGCTGAACCACGTCCTGCTGCACCAGACCGTGATCGGCGAGGAGGCGTTGCGCCAGCTCGGCATGGCCGAGGAGGTGCCCGACATCATCGTCGGCTGCACTGGTGGCGGTTCGAACTTCGGCGGTCTGTCCTTCCCGTTCCTGCGGGAGAAGCTGGCCGGCAAGATGAATCCGACCATCCGCTGTGTCGAGCCGGCCGCCTGTCCCTCGCTGACCCGCGGGGAGTACCGATACGACTTCGGCGACGCGATCGGCATGACGCCGCTCATGAAGATGCACACGCTCGGGCACGGCTTCATCCCAGATCCGATCCACGCCGGTGGCCTGCGCTATCACGGGATGAGCCCGCTGGTCTCGCACATCCACGAGTTGGGCCTGGCCGAGGCCGAGGCGATCGGGCAGCTCGAGTGCTTCACCGCGGCGTTGACTTTCGCCCGTACCCAGGGCATCGTCCCGGCACCGGAACCGACTCACGCCCTGGCAGCCGCGATCCGAGAAGCCAACCGCTGCAAGGAGTCCGGCGAGTCCAAGGTTATCTTGACTGCACTGTGCGGCCACGGCCACCTGGACATGGGTGCCTACGAGAGCTTCCTGTCCGGCGAGATGACGGACCTGGACTTCCCCGAGGAGCAGCTGCGCGAGGCGATGTCGCAGGTTCCGGTGATGGCCTGACATGGCCGATCGGCACGCGCATCTGGTGGGCAGCATCCCGGGGGAGAATGCGGGAGAGGCGATGCGGCTGGCCATGACCACGCTGGGGCCCCAGCTGCGCAGCCTCCCCGACGGCGAGACCGGTGACCGGCGAAACTGGATCATCTCGATCATCGAGAGTCTGCGTACCCACCCTGATCTCGAGCTGGCCAAGGAGGGGGACTGGTCGGACTACGACAAGACGCCGCGCTTCAAGGTCAAGCACGGTCACAAGTTGCTCGGCGCAAGCCTCGACTTCGGCCAGGTCGCCGCCGTAGAGGCGAGCAGGCCGGCTTTCGAGGAGGTTCGCCGGGACAGCGGTCGCGTGGACCTGGATTACCTCGTCGGAGTGCCGGGTGACTTCGACATGGCCATGTTCACCCTCGGGCCAGTTGGCGCGTTGCGACACCGCCGAGCCTTCACCGAGGCCACTGTAGGCCAGATCACGAGCATCCACCGCATCCTCGGTGATCAGGCGGTGTTCCAGCTCGAGATCCCGGCCGAACTCGTCCTGCTCACCAAGCTCCCGGCTGCCGTCCATCCGCCTCTTGCCCGCATGTTCGGTAAGTGGTTGGGAGGGGTAGCGGCAGCCTCACCCGAAGGGGCCCGCTTCGGCATTCACCTGTGTCTTGGCGACATGAACCATCGGGCGTTCGGGCGGATGAAGGACGTGGGCCCATTGGTCTTGCTGACCCAGGCGATCGTCGCGGCCTGGCCAGCCGGCCGGACGCTGGAGTTCGTACATGCCCCGTTCGCAGCCGCTGACGATCCGCCGCCGACCGCTGAGTCGTTCTATGCACCACTGGCTTCGCTGAAACTGCCTGCCAGGACGCGCTTCATCGCTGGCTTCGCCCATGAGGACCAGAGCCTCGACGACCAGCGCCGGGTGCTGGCCACGATCGAGAAGCTGCTCGGGCGGCCGGTGGACGTCTCATCCTCGTGCGGCCTCGGCCGCAGAGACGCAGCTGCAGCCCGCCGGACCCTGCACCGCACGGCGGAACTCTGCGCCGGCTGATGTCCGGGTGACGTAGCCTCCGGTCGATGCAGAGCCGTCCGATCCGCGGACTCCGGGGAGAGCGGGTGTATCTGCGTCCGCTGGAGCCGGCCGACGTCGAGCTCGTTCATCGCTGGTACTCCGACGTTCGTGTCCAAGCGCTGATGGGCGATCCGCCGATCAGCCTCGCCGGCCGTCACCGGCGGTACGAGGAGGCCGTCAAAGCCGACGACGCCGATGTCTTCCGGTTCATGATCTGCCTGATCGACGACGACCGCGCGATCGGCCGGACCGACCTCTTCGATCTGGACCGGCAGCACGGCTCGTGTGCGTTCGGCATCACGATCGGGGAGCCCGACCTCTGGGGCCGTGGCTTGGGCACTGACGCCGTCAATGCTGTGATCGACTTCGCGTTCGGCCAACTACGCATGGAGCGGGTCTGGTTGGACACCGACGCGCAGAACAAGCGGGCGCAGGCCGCCTACGCCAAGGCGGGTTTCACTCAGGAAGGACGCTTCCGGCGAGCGTTCTATCAGGACGGTCGCTGGAGTGACGACATCCGGATGGCACTGCTGCGCGAGGAATGGGAGGCGCGTCCGAGGGCCCGCAGTTGGGACCTTGCCGCGCGGGAGTACAACCCGTAGGCGAGAAGCCGGAGATCAGTCCGACCCGGTGGCAAGTCGCTGGATGTGGCGCCGGCCATCCGGATCGAGCCAGGGCCCGTCACCCGCGGCTGCATTCGTCTGGGCACGGTCTGGCTTGCTGGTGGCCGGGATGGTGCAGCTGATCCGCGGATCACTGAGCCCCCAGACCAGCAGGGCAGCCGGCCACGAGCTGATGCCGAACTGAGCCAGCGGCTCGAGGTCGGACGCACTGAGGTGGCGATTGGCCAGCTGACCGCCACCGAAGGGCCGCATCACCAGCACGCCGAGTCCGAGTTCTTCGGCCAGCGGCAGGATGCGGGCCTCGACCTCGCGCTCGAGAGGGTTATAGGGGATCTGAATGGCATCGAGCCGGCCGGTCCGCATCACCGTCTCGAGCTCGTCGAAGGCCGCGGACTTCCAATGGGTGGCGCCCAGAAGGGAGACCTGGCCGGCCTCACGTCTGGACTCCAGTTGGTCCAAGCGGGTGCGCCAGGCAACCAAGTTGTGCACCTGGAAGAGTTCGACGTGCCCGCCGAAGTACGCCAGTGAGGCCTCGATCTGATGCTGCGCCTCCTCGTCGTCCTCGGTCCACACCTTGGTTGCGACCAGCGCATCCTTGCGACGCTCCCCGAGCGCCCGCCCGACGACGGCTTCGGCTCTGCCGTACATCGGTGAGCTGTCGATCAGGGTGCTGCCGGCGTCCAAGGCGGCATGAGTGATCCGGTCGGCCAACGGCTGGGAGCCCTTGGGTACGTCGAGCGTCCGTGATGTGCCCATCCCCACGACAGGGACGGACAGGTGCGCGATCCGCCGATGCTGCAAAGGGTCTCCTCAGGTTGACCAGCAGACTACGGAAAGAAAGAAAGCCAGCCGGTGGACAGTCTTCTGGACAGTCTTCTGGACAGGCTGTGTTTGCTGTTGTTCGCTGCACAGATGACCTGCGATCGTCGGCTGCTCGCGGCGTCGTCGCTGTTTGCAGGCGCGAGCGCATTTGGCAGCGTCACCGCGATACGGCACGGCATACCCGGCCAGCCCTTGGGCGTATCGATCCCACTTTCGGTGTCCGCTGGTGTGCGGGTCGGGTGGGGCGCGGGGATCGCCGCGCCGTGGCCGATGCCGATGAGCGCGCTGATCGCCGCCGCGACGACGAGCCGAGGGCAGCCGAGCACCGCTCGCGGGACCGTCTGCGTGGGTCTTGGCCTCGGTTGTCTTGCCGGCACACTGGTCGAGCCGGTCACCTACCGCCCGACGACCTGGCCACCTGCCGTACGTGCGGCAATCATGCTGAACATTGCCGCCTCGGTTGCACTCGCCGCCGCAGGCTGGCGGCATCTGAGATCGAGGTAGTTCCAGCCACTGGGAACGGCACAGGGCGCCTGCGCCGTGACCACAGAAGGACTCCGGATCTGGGCTTACGCGCCGTGCCTGTGCCATGGTGCTCGGCATGGCAATCCTCAATGCTGCGACTCGGCAGCTGGTCGAGTCGGGTGCCCTTGCTCATCTCGTGACCATGGACGCGGACGGGTCTCCGCAGGTCGCCGTCGTCTGGGTGGGGCTGGATGGCGATGAACTCGTCGCCGCTCATCTGGACGGTCGACAGCGCAAGTTGGCCAACATCCGCCGCGATCCAAGGGTCGCCGTTTCGTTCGAGGCCGCCGCGAGCAACGAGATCGGCATGCGGCACTACCTCGTTGTGTACGGGCAGGCTCGGATCAGTGAGGGCGGCGCTCCCGAGCTGCTGCACCGGCTCGCGCAGATCTACGTCGGGGCTGGCACCGTGTTCCCGCCGATGCCCGAGCCGCCGCCGGGGTTTGTCACCCACATCAGCCCCACCCGGGTCAGCGGAGTCGGTCCCTGGACCGACTGAGCTGTGCCGATCAGGCACACCGAAGGTCGTGACACAGTGGGTGCGGTGTCCACGGTTCACGACTTCGACCTCATCACGGTCGCCGATCTGCGCAAGCGTGGTGGGCTGAACTGGTCCCTGTACCCCGGCGCGCTCGGGTCGTTCGTGGCCGAGATGGACTACGGGTGCGCTTCGGAGATCATCGAGGCGCTGCACGCCGGCATGGATGATCTGAGGTTCGGCTATCTGCCGCCGGTGCTGGTCGGCGAGATGGCGCAGGCGTGTGCGGGCTGGCTGGCCGAGAGCTATGGCTGGCAGGTCACTGCCGCCGACATCCGACCGGTCGCCGATGTGATCGCCGGCCTCCAGATCGCGATCGAGTCCTTCTCCCGTCCGGGCAGCGCCATCGTCGTACCAACGCCGGCGTACAAGCATTTCCTGGACGTTCCACTGCGCTCTGGCCGGAAGGTGGTCGAAGTGCCGATGGTCCTGGTCGAGGATCGATGGGAATTCGACCTGGACGCGTTGGACCAAGCGTGTGCGGCGGGGGCTGGGCTAATGATCCTGTGCAGCCCGTACAACCCGTTGGGCCGGGTGTTCAGCAACGCCGAGCTTCGGGCGGTCTCCGAGGTGGTCGAACGCCACGGCCTACGTGTTTTCGCCGACGAGATCCATTGCCCGGTCGTCTTCAACGGCGCGACCCACATTCCCTATGCCACGGTCTCACCGGCGGCCTCCGCACACACGATCACCGCGCTGTCCGCGTCGAAGGCATGGAACCTTGCCGGACTCAAGTGTGCCCAGGTGGTGCTGAGCAACGATGCCGACCGCGAGACGTGGACCGGGCTGGGGATGGCTGCCGAGATCGGGACGAGCAATCCGGGATTGATCGCGCATGCGGCGGCCTATCGACGTGCGGGGCCTTGGCTGCACGACGTGCTCGGTTATCTCGATCGCAACCGGATCCGGCTGAGCGAACTGGTCGCACAGCTGCTGCCAGGAGTGGTCTACCGGCCGCCGGAAGGCACCTATCTGGCCTGGCTCGACTGCACAGCCTTGGACCTGGGGGATCGGCCGGGGAGCTTCTTCGCCGACCATGCGCGCGTGGTCTTCACCGAGGGCGTGGACTGCGGGGATGCCGGTCGCGGCTGCGTGCGGCTGAATCTGGCTACCCCGCAACCCATTCTCGATGAGATCGTGGACCGAATGGCCAAAGCTCTTGCGCAGCGTTGACCCAGCTACCGGGCTCGCTCCGGTCCCTCCGTCGACGCCCGTCCTGGCCGACCAGTCGGTACGGGCCATCCACCGCCGCGCCGTCTGGGTCCTCGCTGCGGCGCAAGTCGCGGGTGGATTGGGGATCGGCGCCGCGATCTCGGTCGGTAGCCTGCTTGCCCTGGACATCTCCGGCTCGGAGGTCCTGGCCGGTGGGGGATCCACGGCGATCGTTCTCGGAGCGGCGTTGCTGGCTCTCCCGCTGGCTGCCGTTGCGGCCCGTTCGGGACGCCGGCGCAGCCTGAGCCTCGGTTGGGGGCTGGCGGCAGTCGGTGCTGCCGTCGTGGTGTTGGCAGCCATCGTCGGCTCCTACCTCCTACTGATCCTCGGCATGCTGTTGGCCGGATCCGGCAACGCGGCGAGCCTTCAGTCCCGGTATGCGGCAACGGATCTCGCCCTGCCGGCCAATCGAGGCCGCGATCTGTCCCTCGTGATCTGGTCCACGACACTGGGGACTGTCCTGGGGCCGAATCTCAGCGAGCCCGGCCGGGTGGTCGCGGAGGTGCTGAACATCCCGCCGTTGGTCGGGCCGTTCGTCTTCTGCGCCGTCGGGATGGCGCTGGCCGCAGTCCTGATCCTGTCCCTGATGCGGCCTGACCCGCTGCTGCTGTCCCACCAGTTAGAGACAGACCAAGCAATGATAAGAGCGGCGGCGGCCGACTCACCGGGGCCAGTCTCGGACGTCCCGACGGCGACGGTCTGGTCGATCGTGTGGCACGTGCCCCTGGCCCGCCTCGGCATGTCGGCGATCGTCCTCAGTCACGCCGTGATGGTCGCGATCATGACCATGACGCCGGTTCATCTGAGCCAGCACGGGGCGACCCTGACGATCGTCGGCCTGACGATCAGCCTGCACATTGCGGGGATGTTCGCCTTCTCCCCGATCTTCGGGTGGCTGGCCGACAAGCGCGGCCGCCTGGTGACCATCGCGGTCGGACAACTGCTGCTGGCCTCCGCCGCGCTGACCGCCGGAACCTCGGGAGACTCCGAGGCCCAGCTGATGGTCGGGCTCTTCCTGCTCGGTCTCGGCTGGTCGGCGGGTCTGGTGGCCGGCTCGACCCTGCTCGCCGAGTCGGTCCCCAGCCACGTCCGTACCCGAGTGCAGGGGACTTCCGATCTGGTCATGAACCTGGCGGGCGCCGCCGGGGGTGCCCTGTCCGGCGTTGCGCTGGCCCAGATCGGATTCGGTGGCCTGAACGCCGTGGCGGCGGCGCTGATCCTGCCCACTCTGCTGTTCTCGGTGAGGGCCGTAGGCCGACCAGGGTGATGGCAGCGGCGGCGGAGTCGGGATGGATCGACGATTCCTACCATAGTGATGAATTAAGCGTTGTATAGTTCGAGAAAGATTCTGGCCCGCTATTCCCCGCGGGCGCGGTAACTTGTCCCTTGAGAGCTTGGACTGCACCCGAGGGGAGCTACACCATGGCAGCGATCGGCAAACTCACGACCTGGATTCTGCTGGCGGCTGCGGCCGGCGCGACAGTGATCGGCGTGAGGTCGATTCCAGACGTTCAGCGCTACCTCAAGATCCGGTCTATGTAGCCGACCCGATCATTAGCACATGGCGTCAGGCGTTGCTGGCGGGCGCGTTCTGCGGGTGACGAACATGGTTGTGCTTTCGGAGGTGATCGATGCCTGACCGCCCCAAGGTCAGAGGTCCGGTGCTGTTCGCTCGTTACGCCTACCCCCCCAATTCGCACGGGTACTGCGGGCCTAACGACCACACCGCTTTCTTCGAATCCGGCGTTGCCCATAGCGACGATGGCGGACTTCGGGCCATGTCACAGCAGTTCGCCGGGGCATGGCCTTATCTCGAGCTGATCGCCGAGGCGACCGGTCTTCCCGACCCTCTGGACCGGCGGGTGGTCGAGGCGTATTGGGTGGGCAGCCCGCGACTGGACATGGTGAGCACCCAGGCGGTCGGCGACTCGATGGAGCAGCGGTTCCGTCCGATGACCGGCTCGAAGTTCTTCACGCTCAACGAGAGTGTGCTGTCCGGAGGTGTCCCACACCACAGCTTCGCGGTGTTCTGTATCTACCCGTGGACCGGGCTGCTCAGTGAGCGACGCCGGGCCAAGCAGGCGCTGACCGTCTTGGATCGATGCCGGATTCGTTGGGGCCAGGTGTTGACCGTGCAGGGCGATCAGGTAGTCGTGGAATCCTCGCCATTGACCTGGGACGGACATCGGCTCGACTTCGGTCCGGTCGAGACCGAGACGGTCGTGCGCTCGATAGACGGAGCTAGCATGATCCCCGAGTTGAAGGCCGGGGATTGGGTTGCGCTGCACTGGGAATGGGTCTGCGACCGACTCACCGAACGGCAGGTCGGCTACCTACGCGGATACACGATGCGGCACATGCGGATCGTCAACGACGGAAACCTTCACTCCGGTACGGCGACGCTGCTCGGCGTCTGACTCGGGAGCTGGCTGACCGACGGCTCTGCTGTCATCGTGCTTTCGCGCAGGGCCCAGGAATGCGAGAGTCGCCAGGTCAGCTGAGCCCCACGCTCGTGTCGTGGCGGTCCGGGTTCGCGAACCAGCAGCGTTCCCTGATCGGTGACCAACACATAGTCCGAGTGCGGGCCGCGGAACCAGACTTCGACGACCCGCCCGTCGCGATCTCCGTCCAGCGATGCCCACTCCGGACGGACCAGCACCCGAGGGGAGCCGCCAGGTGAGGTGAGCACAGATACCGGGCCGGTCAGCTTGGCTGCCAACTCATTTACCGGCTCGCGGTAGACCTGCTGCGGAGTCCCCACCTGGATCACCCGCCCGTGCGCGAGCAGGGCGACCCGGTCAGCCAGTCCCAGAGTCTCCTCGGCGTCATGGGCGGCATAGACGGCGGCTGCCCCGGTATCGCGCTGCCGGGTGACCAATTCCGCCAGAAACACCCCACGGACATGGCTGTCCAGATGCGCGGTCGGCTCGTCGAACAGATACAGCGAGGCCCGGCGGGCCAAGGCCCTCGCCAGGCCCACCCGCTGCTGCTCACCTCCGGACAGTTCGGCCGGATGCCGGTCCGCGAGGTGACCCACGTTCAGCCGCTCCAGGATCACCAGCGCCTGTGCACGGGCCACGTTCCGGCCGTCTCCCCGCCGCCGGGCGGGGTAGGCGACGGTGTCCAGTGCGGACAGATGAGGCCACAGTGCGTAGTTCTGGAACACCATCGCGAGATCACGTCGTTCCGGTGGCTCCGATCGGCTCGCCGAAGACACCCGGCGGCCGTTCAGCCACACCTCGCCGGCCTGCGGGGAATGGAACCCGGCGATGGTGTGCAGGAGGGTCGACTTGCCCGAACCCGACGGCCCCAGCAGTGCCAGCACCTCGCCTGGCGCCACGTTCAGGCACACGCGGGACAGCGCCGGCACCCCGCTGTAGGAGACGGTCAGGTCGCGCACGTGCAAGGTGTCAGCCGACATGCGCGGGCTCGGGTACGGGCGGTACGGGTGACAAGGACGCCTTTCCTCGGTTGAGCCCCCGGATCGCGATCCAGAATCCGAGCGCGGGGATGAGCAACACCAAGGTGATCACGACCGACAACGCCGAGGTCACGCCGACCTGGCCGAGCTCCGCGCTGTTGAGCACGACGACGGCCAGTGTTTCACTGCCTGGCCCGTACAACAGGCTGGACATGGTGACCTCGTGCAAGGCGGTGAGAAAGCAGACGAGCCAGGCGGCGAGCAGCGCCGGCGCGAGCGGGCGCAGGACGACCGTACGGATGGCGGTGAGCGGAGCGGCGCCGCTGATCCGTGCGGCGTGCAACTCGTCGGGCGGCAACCGGTCGAGGGCACCGGAGATCGGACGGTGGGCGAAGGCCCAGAGTTTGGCGATGTAGGCGAGCAGGATGATGGCGAGGGTCCCGCCCAGCCAGCGCCCGTACGCGAGGAGCAGGCCGAGTGCGAGCGTCGACCCGGGCAGCACGAGGGTGAGACTGACCAGGGTGGCCAGGCCACGACCCGAGCGACTGCGCTCGAGTGCGGCGACCAGTCCGCCGAGCACAACCAGCACCGAGGCGGCAACGGCGGCGAGCATGACGCTGCGACCGAGCGCCTCGCCATTGCGGGCGTTGAGCACCGCCAGGAAGTTGTCGAGGGTCCAATTCTCCGGCGTCGGTGCGAGACCGACCGCCCTGGTGATGGCGGTGGCAACCAGGGCAAGCAGCGGAAGGCCCATCGCGAGCACCGAATAGCACGCGATACCCGTTGCTGCCCAACGGCCGCCGGCTCGGCTGCCGGCCACGGAGGTCGAGTCCGTGGTGGCCACTCGGGTTACCCGCAGGCGCGGGCCGAGCAGGGCGTCGGCCGGCGCCACCACCAGCACCGCGATGACCACGAGCAGCAGGGCCAGCGTGACCGCCTCGGTGAAAGCGAGCGGGTCACTGCTGCGAGCGAGGTTGCTGTAGATCCGGGTGGTGATCGTGCTGAAGCCGGCGGGGGAGCCCATCACCTGCGGAATTGCGAACGTGCCAAGGGTCAGGACGAAGACCAGAACTGCTGCGGTCGCGGTCGCCGGCCCGAGCAGCGGCAGGGTGATCGTCCTCAGGACGCTCAGCGCGGTGCCACCGGAGACCCGCGCGGCTCGCTCCATGGCGGGCTCCGACCGGGCCGCAAGCCCGACTGCGGTGATCAGATACACCAGCGGCACGGCGTTGACCACCACCACAACCGTGACTCCGACCGGTGTCTGCACACCCGGCCAATGCACTCCGAGCAGGTCATCGGTGAATCCGGCGCGGCCATAGGCCCGCAACCAGCTGTAGCCCAGGACGAAGTCCGGAACCAGAACCGGCAACAGGATCACTACTCGCCAAACGGCCCGGCCGGGCAGGTTCGGTCGGCGAAGCGCGAGGGCCAGCGCGGTCCCCAGGGGGACAGCGAGGACCGTAACGGCGACCGCGAGCAGGAAGGTGTTCTTGACCGCGCTGCTCAGGCCCCGCGCGGTGAGGATGTCGGCAACATCAGCTCCGCCTTCGATCCACACGGTTCTGGCCATCACCAGGAGCGGGGTCAGCACGACCGAGACGGCCGCGACCGTTACCACTCCGAGCGTGGCACCCCGCAGGTATCGGGCACCGGCCAAGACTCAGGCGCCGAAGATCTGCTGGTAGTCGGCGAGCAGATCGTCCTTCTGGTCGGCCAGCGCCGCCCAATCGGGAAACACGATCGAAGCATCTTCAGGAATGGTCGGCCCCGAGACTCCTTCCAGGGCCGGATACGAGCCGGCCTCGGCGATCACCGTTTGACCCTCTTCGCTGGCGATGTAGGTGAGGAAGGCCTTTGCGGTGTCGGAATCGGCTGCGTCCGCGGCTAGTGCGGCCGGACCGTAGATGGCGATCGCACCAGGTTCAGGCCACACGATCTCGATCGGCGAGCCGGCGTTCTGCGCGGCGTAGGCGGAGTTGGCATTGGTGATACCGGCCTTGTATACGCCCTCCGCGACGCCGGTCGTCACGTCGTCGGGGGCGCTCACCTGCACCGCACCATTGTCCTTCAACGCCTGGTAGTACTCGATGCCGAAGTCCGGGTCCTGCGAGAAGTAGCCCAGCGCACCGAGCGCCGAGGCAGCGAAACCGGGGTCCGGCACCACGACGCCGTCGGCGTAGGCGTCGCCGGTCAGGTCGGACCAGGACTCCGGCGGAGTGACGCCTTCGGCGGAGACCGCGACCATGTACAGGACCGCGACACCCACATAATCCTCGGTACGCAGCTCCTCGGCGACCTCGGTTTCCGGAGTCCAGCCGCCGAGGAGGTCCTGGGCCACATAGTCCTGCATGGTCAGCGGATCACAGGCCCAGATCACGTCGGCCTGCAAGCCACCGGAGCGTACGTCACCCGCGACGCGCGCGTTGAGGTCAGCGGTCGGCGCGCGGAAGAGGTCGATCGTGGCGCCCGGGTTGTCGTCCTCGAACGCCTCGATGACCGGCTGGATCGTGGTGTCACTGACACAGGTGTAGAGCGTGATCGTCTCGGAGATGTCGGACGCGCCGGAGCCGCCGGTGGTCGGTGCCTGCTCCGAGCCCCCGCACGCCGCGATCAACATCAACGGTAGGACGGCTGCCAGCCGGGCAAAGGAGGTTCGTAGGGTCATGATCGGGAATTTACGCGGCGTACCCGAACGCGCCATCAACCAGCACCTGACACCGCCTCCCGGCGACCGGTACCGTGGCCGCCGCTGACCCCTTCCGTTCGGAGGCTTCATGAGGCAGTTCCAGGTCCTGCGCTACGTCCGCCGGGCGACGATCGGCGCGGCATTGGCGGCCCTGAGTGTAGGTCTGACCATCGTGCCGGCCACAGCGTCCACCCCCGGCGACCTCGGGGCTACCTCGGCGCCGCAGTTTCTCGGGGAGGACATCCTCCCGACCGGCCTGATCTTCGAAGGCACCGAAGTCGGGGGCCTGTCCGGGCTGACCTACGACGCCGTACGAGACGTCTACTACGCGATCTCCGACGACCGCAGCCACATCGATCCCGCCCGGTTCTACACACTGCGGATCGACCTCGCCGACGGATCTCTCGACGATGAGGACGTGTCGGTCGTCGGCGTCACCACACTGCGGGACCCGCGGGGGCGCGCGTTCGCCCCATCGAGCCTGGACCCTGAGTCGATCGCGCTCACCGAAGAGCGCACCCTCGTGATCACGTCCGAGGGCGACGCTTCGCTGCTCATCGACCCGTTCGTCCGTGAGTTCGGACTGTCCGGCCGGCAACTTGCCAATCTTCCGGTACCCGGCTACTACGACCCTGCCCCGGATGGAACCTCCGGCGTCCGCACCAACCTGGGCTTCGAGAGCGGGGGGTTCACCCCGGACGGTGACTACTTCTTCACCGGCACCGAGAACGCGCTGGCCCAGGACGGGCCGACGGCGACCTTGACCACGGCCAGCCCGTCACGGCTGTTGCGCTACGACTCGGCAGGCAGACTGGATCGCGAATTCGTCTACGTCGTCGAGCCGGTGCAAGAAGCTCCCACGCCCTCGGACGCTTTCGCGATCAACGGTCTGGTCGATCTGCTCCCGCTGACTCCGACCCGGCTGATCGCGATGGAGCGCAGCTTCTCCGTCGGCGCCGGCAACGACGTGCGCCTCTACTTCGTCGACACGGCTCGCGCAACCAACGTCCGGGGCCGAGCAGCCCTGCCCGCGGATCTGTTGGCGCTGCGGCCCGTGGACAAGTTCCTGCTCTTCGACCTGGACGCGCTGGGGGTCACGCTGGACAACCTCGAGGGACTCACGTTCGGCCCGCGCCAGCCCGACGGCAGCCAGACCGTCCTGATCGTCAGCGACAACAACTTCAGCCCCACCCAGTTCACCCAGTTCCTCGCGTTCACCATCGGCTAACCATCTGCGGGTAACTCCCGGCGGCCGTCGTAGGCGGGCGGTAGCTTCCCTGTCATGCCTGTCCGACGGAGCGCTTCGGTTGACTGAGCCGCGCCGGTCGAGTGCAGGGGGCGCGGCAAAGAGCTACCGGCTGGTCCGTACGCCACCCCGCCCTGCCGGACCGGCTCCGGTTCTCGACGCCGACCAACAGGTTGTCGTCGACCACGCCGGCGGGCCCTTGCTGGTTCTGGCCGGTCCGGGGACCGGCAAGACCACGACGATCGTGCAGGCGGTGGCAGCTCGGATCGCATTGGGTGTCGACCCCGAGCAGATACTGGTGCTCACCTTCAGCCGCCGGGCGGCTACGGAGTTGCGCGAACGGATCACCGAACGCGTTCATGCCACAGTCCGCGAACCACTGGCCCGCACCTTCCACTCCTACGCCTACGGGCTGCTGCGCCGGGCCGCCCAGCTGCGCGGAGAGCCGCCGCCGCGACTGCTGACCGGCGCCGAACAGGACCTGCTGATCCGCGAGCTGCTCAGGGGTGACCGGGCGGGTGAGGGGATCACCTGGCCGCACGACATCCGGGCAGCACTGGGCACGGCGGGCTTCGCCGGCGAGCTGCGCGACCTCGTCCTGCGGTGCATCGAGCGGCAGATCACCCCGGCCCGGTTACGGCAGTGGGGCAGGGCCCACGAGCGGCCGGAGTGGGTGGCCGTCGGGGACTTCCTACAGCAGTACCTCGGGGTTACCTCACTGGCCGGATCCAGCACCGTCGATGCTCGGGGTTACGACCCAGCCGAACTGGTACGCAGTGCTGGTGAGGAGCTGCGCGCTGATCGCGGCCTGCTCCGCACCGAGACCGACCGCCTGCGGTGGGTATTCGTCGACGAATATCAGGACGTCGACCCGGCTCAGGTCGACCTGCTGCACCTGTTGGTCGGAGGGCACGGCAACCTCGTCGTGGTCGGCGATCCCGATCAGTCCATCTACCGCTTCCGGGGGACCGATCTGCGGGCGATGACCGATTTCACCGACCGCTTCACCCCGGCCGGCGGGGGAGTAACGCCTCAGATCGAGCTATCGGTCTCCCGGCGCGGCGGGGCGCACCTGTTGGCCAGGTCGCGGGTCGTTGCCGGGGGACTGCCGGGCGCGTCAGCCCATCGGCGGCTGGTGGCCGCGCCGGGTTTGCCGGTCGGTGAGGTCACCGTCGGCGTCTTCTCCACGGTGGGGGACGAGGCGGCCTGGATCGCAGAGAAACTGCGGGCGGCCCACCTGAATGACGCCACTCCGTGGTCGCAGATGGCCGTTCTGGTCCGCTCGACGACGCGCTCCCTGCCCACCCTGCGCCGGGCACTCGGTGCGGCCGGGGTTCCGGTGGCCGTGGCCGAGGAGGACCTGCCGCTGGCCGAGCAGCCGGCCGCCGCGGCGCTGCTGCTGTTTCTACGGGCCGCACTGGATCCTGACCTCATCGATGAGCCGACAGCCGAAGCGCTGCTGACCTCACCGCTGGGGCGCGCGGACAGCGTGGATCTCCGTAAACTGCGCCGGCTCTTGCGCCAGCTTGCCCGGGCAGCCGGCGCCCCGACCGGCGGGTTCGGCCCAGCCGGGTCGGCCAGCGCTGGACTGATCGCCGCTGCACTGGCCGAGCCGGTCGACCTGATCGCCTTGCCGGGCGGAGTGGGGGCGCCGGCCGCGCGGGTGGCAACTCTGCTGGAGTCGGTGCGCGCCATCGTCGGTGGAGGGGGCAGCGCCGAGGACGCGCTGTGGGCGCTGTGGAAGGGCAGTGGACTGGGCGGTTCCTGGGCGGCGGCGAGTGCGGCCGGGGGGGCGCGCGGGGAGGTTGCCGATCGGGACCTCGACGCGGTGCTGGCATTGTTCGACGCGGCCGGCCGCTTCGTCGACCGGCTGCCACACGTGCACCCGGCTGCTTTCGTGGATCATGTTGCTGCCCAACAGATACCGGTGGACGCCGGATCACCCCGGTCGCCGCGGGGTGAATCGGTGCGGATCCTGACCGCGCATGCGGCCAAGGGTCTGGAATGGGACGTCGTAGCCGTGGCCGCCGTACAGGAAGGGCTCTGGCCGGACCTGCGGCATCGGGGCACGATGCTGGGCACGGCCGAGGTGACCGATCTCGCGGCCGGACTGGACCCTCCCCCGCCCGGCACCGCTTCCAGCGCGCTGGCAGAGGAGCGGCGGTTGTTCTACGTCGCGGTCACCCGCGCGCGTCGGCGCTTGCTGGTCACCGCGGTCGACGGCGCCTCGCGCAGCGACGATGTTCCCTCCCGGTTCCTCGATCTGATCGATCCACTCGGACCGGAGCAATCGCGTCCGATCACCGAGGTGCACCGGCCGACGACGTTGCCGGCCCTGGTCGTCGAGCTGCGCCGGGTTCTGGAAGGTGACGCGGACAAGGTGCGCAAGGCCGGTGCTGCCAGGGCGCTACGCCGGCTGGCCGATGCCCGGGTCGCCGGCGCCGACCCGGCTTGCTGGTGGGGGCTGGTTCGGCTGTCCGACGCCGGACCGCTGGTCGCCGCAGACGAGTCGGTACGGGTGTCGCCGTCCAAACTCGACCGCTTCCTGGAATGTCCGCTGCGCTGGCTCCTGGAGACCGCAGGGGCCACGTCCTCGGACGGGTTCCGGCAGGCGGTGGGCACGGCACTGCACGAGGTCGCCGAACGGATAGCCAACGGAACCCTCGAGGTGACGCGGGCGCAGGAGGCGCTCACCGGCTTGATGACCGAACTGGACCCGGGGACCGGCTGGGTGCGGGCTGGAAACCTGGCCAAGGCCCACGACATGTTGAACCGGTTCCTGGCCTGGCTGGACTCCAACCCGCGCGAGACCGTGGCCATCGAAGCGGACTTCGCGATCGAGGTGGGCCGGGCCACGATCACCGGCCGGGTGGACCGGCTCGAGCGCGACGCCCGAGGCCGGCTGGTTGTCGTGGACCTCAAGACCGGTTCCTCGAAAGTGCGCGCAGACGACCTGCCGCGCAACGGTCAGCTCGGGCTGTACCAGGTCGCGGTCACCTCCGGCGGCTTCGGTCCTGGCGAGGTGTCCGGGGGCGCCGCCCTCGTCCAGCTCCGGGCCGGTAGCACCAAGACCGCCGAACAGCGACAGGGCCCGCTTGTGGAGGATCCCGAACCCGACTGGGTGGTCGAAGCCCTCGGCGAAGCCGTCGAGGGGATGTCGGCGGCAACCTTCTCGGCCCGGGCCAACGCCGGCTGTGACCGCTGCCCGACCCGGCGCAGTTGCCCACTGCATGCCACCGGCCAGCAGGTGACCCGATGAGCCGAGAGCGAGCGAGCAGCGCAGCGAGCGAGGCTCGAAGAACAACATGGTCGGCCGACGGTTTGGCGCGGGCTCTCGGTCAGCCGCGCCCGACACCGGAACAGCGGGCGGTCATCGACGCGCCGTTGACACCCGGTTTGGTGCTCGCCGGCGCCGGCTCGGGCAAGACCGAGACGATGGCCGGCCGGGTCGTCTTCCTGATCGCCAATGAGCTTGTCGCCCCAAACCAGATCCTCGGCCTGACCTTCACCCGGAAGGCCGCCGGCGAACTGGCCGAGCGGATCCGGCACCGCCTGGCCCGGTTGGTCAGCGTCGGCGGCCTCCCGGCAGACGTGTCTGCGGCGATGGAGAACGCCGGACCACGGGTGGCGACCTACAACTCCTACTCCGCCGGGATCGTCGTCGAGCACGGGCCGCGGATCGGGGCCGAGCCCGGTGCGGAGGTGATCGGCCAGGCGATGAGCTGGGGGCATGCCGCGAGCCTGGTCGAGGACTACGCCGGCGACATGACCGATGTGGTCCTGGCGCCCAGCACGGTGACCGTCGACGTCCTGGCCCTATCGGCAGCACTGGCCGAGCACGAGGTGAGCCCGGACGAGCTGCGCGAATTCACCGCCAAGCTTCTCGAGCGAATCGAGGGCTTGCCTCGGACCGGCAGCTACTCCGGAAATCCGGTGTACGCCAAGGTCCGCCCGCTTCTCGAACGCCAGCGCGTCCGGCTCAAGCTGCTGCCGTTGGTGGAGGCCTATCAGGCCCGCAAGCGCGCGGCGGGCGTCATCGACTACTCCGACCAGGTGTCGCTGGCCGCTCGGATCGCCGGCCAGTCACCGGTGGTCGGGGCGCTGGAGCGCCAGCGGTATGCCGCCGTACTGCTCGACGAGTTCCAGGACACCAGCTATGGGCAGCTCGAGCTCATGTCCCGACTGTTCGGCGGCGGTCATCCCGTTACCGCGGTGGGAGACCCCTCGCAGGCGATCTATGGCTGGCGAGGGGCATCGACGGGCAACATGCGCGAGTTCGCCCGACGGTTCGGCACCGCAGCGGCCAGCAGCGAGGTGTTTGCGCTGTCGGTGAGTTGGCGCAACGGCGCGGGCATCCTCGGAATCGCCAACGACATCGCCGAGCACTGCGCTGACGAGACGCTGCCCGTTGTGACCTTGACACCGGCTCCCACCCGTACCCACCCGGGCGAGATCTGTTGCTCCCTGCACGAGGACCAGCACAGCGAAATCACCTGGCTGGCCGACCAGATCGCCGGTCGCTGGGCGGTACGCCGGCCCGGTGAGGCCTTCGCCGTGCTGTCCCGGGCCCGCGCCCTGTTGCGGCCGGTCGCTGCCGAACTCCGAGAGCGCGACGTGCCGGTCGAGGTGCTCGGGCTCGGCGGCCTGATCGACGAACCCGAGGTGGCCGACGTGATAGCAACTCTGCGGGTCATCTCCGATCCCAGCTCCGGTGACGCGATCGGTCGGCTACTGGTGGGGCCGCGGTGGCGGATCGGGCCACGTGACCTGATGGCGCTGGGTCGGCGGGCGCGCTGGCTGACCCGACAGCAGCTGCACCCGGAGCAGCCGGCATGGCCCAACGCATCCGCAGACACCGGCCCGTCCGCACCCTCGGATGCAGGACCAGAGCTGGCGCCCGCGCCCGCCCTACCGGCACCCGCCGTACCGCCGCCCGCCGAGCCGGCGGCTCAGGAGGAGACCGGCAGTCTGATCGAGGCGCTGGACGATCTCGGTCCGGCATCGGCGTACTCCGACGAGGGGCACCGACGGCTCACCACCTTTCGTGACGAGCTCACCCGATTGCGCCGGCGCAGCGGGGTGTCGGTGGCCGACCTGATCGATGACGTCGTCGGCACCCTCGGACTGGGGATCGAGGTAGCCGTACGACCTGGTGTCAGTCAGGTCCGCGCCCAGGCTCATCTGCAGGCGTTGCACGAGGTGGCCGAGGAGTTCACCAGGATTGTGGAGATTCCCTCCCTGTCGGCCTTCCTCAACTACCTGGCCGCTGCCGAGGACGAGGAACGTGGCCTGGAGCCGGGAGAGGTCGAGACATCAGACGAAGCGGTTTCCCTACTGACCGTGCACGCGGCCAAAGGCTTGGAGTGGGACGTCGTTGCCGTCCCGGGGCTGACCATGGATGTCTTCCCGCAGAACGTGTCGGCCCGGACCGAGCACTGGCTGACCGATCCCGGCCATCTCCCGGTGTCGCTGTGCGGGGATCGGGACTACCTACCCGACCTCGACCTGACCTCGGTGCACGATCAGAAGGGGGCCGAGACCGCCTATCTCGACGCCAAGCAGGCCTACAAGGATGCCGCGGCGATCGAAGAATGGCGCCTTGCCTACGTGGCGGTGACCAGAGCCCGCGACGCCTTGCTGTGCTCGGGCAGCTGGTGGACGCCTGGTGTCACGTCCGCTCGCGGCGCCTCTGCGGTGCTCGACCTCGTCCGCCAGCACGCCATGGCCAGCGAATCGACCGGTAGCCAGATCTCGGTGTGGGCTCCAGCGCCGCAGGACGATGCGTCGAACCCGATGTCGGACCAATTCCCGGAACTGCAGTGGCCGGTGGACCCACTGCCTGCGGGTCGCCGGATCGCCCGGGAGGCGGCCGCGGCCATGGTCGCCGATCCTCCCGAGGATCCGATGACCCTGGACTCGCTTGCCTGGAATGCCGAGGTCGACCTCCTGCTGACCGAGCGGGATCGGGGGCAGACGGCCACGATCGACGTCGCTGTACCCGCGCAGCTGTCGGTCTCGGACCTGGTGACGCTACGGCGGGACCCGGATCGGCTGGCCCACCGGATCCGCCGCCCGTTGCCGGCCGCCCCGGCGCCGTTGGCCCGCCGAGGCACGGCTTTCCATGCCTGGCTAGAGCAGCGCTTTGGGGCCACTCGGCTGGTCGACCTGGATGAGCTGCCTGGTTCTGCCGACGAGGCAGCCGCCAGCGACCTCGACCTCGAGGAGCTCAAGGCGGCCTATCTGAGCAGCGAGTGGGCCAACCGGGAACCCACCGAGGTCGAGGTGCCCTTCCACGTCCGGATCGGTGACGGGTTGGCGCTGCGGGGTCGGATGGATGCCGTATTCGGCGACCCCCGATCGGGTTTCGAGGTGGTCGACTGGAAGACCGGCGCCGTGCCGACGGGTGCTGACAAGCAGGCCGCGGCGATCCAACTAGCGGCCTACCGGTTGGCCTGGGCATCGCTTGCCGGCGTAGCGGTGGATCGGGTCAGCGCTGCCTTTGTCTACGTACGGCACGACGAGACGGTACGGCCGGCCGACCTCGCCACCGTGGCAGAACTGCTCGCGCTGGTCACGTCGCTGCCGACCGGGTGAGCTGTGGGCTCACGGCTGTTCAGGCGCGCTCGAGCCCCGCAACCTCGCCGAGGAGCCGGATCGAGTGCTCGGTGATCGGGCTGGCGACGAGGATCACCTCGTCGGCTCCGGCCTCGGCGAGCCCGCGGAGGTGCTTGCCGAGGTGCTCGACGGGCACCCCCGGGGCCTCGGGCCGCGACGCTCGCTCGTCGGCGCTCGGATCCACGATTACCAGGGCACACGCACTGCGGGCGATGTCTTCAGGCTGGCGGCCGGCCATCAGCACCGCTTCGGTGATCCGTTCGTTGAGCGCCGCGAACCCGGCTACGGAGTTGCCGTAGCCGTCATACCAGGTGTTCCAGGCCTCGACATGTGGCAGCGTGAGGGCCAGCATCCGCGGCCCGTTGGAGCCGATCATCAGCGGCACACGACGGTGCGGGCGCGGGATCAGGACGGCGTCATCGAGCTGGAGATACTCCCCGACCGCACTGACTCGATCACCGGCCAGCAGCCCGCGAATGATCGCAAACGACTCGGCGAAACGCGCTACCGGATGGTCGGAGGCGATCCCGAACGCGCGGAACTCGGTCTGGTTCCAGCCCGCGCCGAGGCCGAACACGAAGCGACCGCCGCTGACCTCGTCGAGGGTCGCAGCCATCTTGGCCAGCAGCCCGGGCGGGTGGAAGCCGACACAGGCCACCAGCGGACCGAGGGTGATGCGGTCGGTCGCCGCGGCCAGGGCAGCTAGCAGTGTCCAGGCCTCCCAGGGCCCGCGCTCCGGTCGTCCGTCACCGCGAAACAGGAGATGGTCGCCGAGCCAGATCGAGTCGAAGCCTGCCTCCTCGGCGGCCCGAGCCATAGCGAGGTACTCCGGCCAGCGAACGTCGCGCTCTACCTCTGGCAGCTGGATCCCCACCCGCAGCGGCACCGGTGAAGCCATACGACCGCGGAAGGCTCGGCGAGCTGAGTTGCTACTTCGCGGCGAGTACGTCGGCTTTCAGGATCTCCGGCGGACTGGAGAGCAGCCGGTCGGCGTTCTGCATGAGGGCGGCGGCGATCGGACCATCGAGGTGGGTCTGACGCTCGGTGTCGCTCGGGAATGCGTCCACGATCCAGAAGGTCGAGTCGTCGGTACGCAGCGCCATCCAGATCACCGTTCCGGCCTCCTGGTTGGCCAAGTCGAGGGCGCCGGTCAGGAACTGAGCCACCTCGTCCTGGGTGTCGTCCTTGGCGACCATCTTGACCACGAGTGCCTTGCTGACCATGAAACTGCCTCCGATGCGTCGGGACGGCTGTCTTTGCCGCATTCCCCACGCTAGTCGACACGTTACGACCCTTGCACCGCCGCCAGTGCGGTGACGACCGGATCGGTGCCGGGCGGTGGCGCATTCCCTTCGCCGACCGATGCGACATCGAGTCGTCGTAGCGCCGAGAACACCACGTCCCGATCGGTGGTTGCCCAGAACGCAGGCATCGAGGCCCGGAGAAAGCTGGCGTAGCGAGCACTGGCCAGCCGGGAGTCCAGGACCGCGACCACCCCGCGGTCGGTCGCCGTCCGGATCAGGCGTCCGGATCCTTGCGCCAGCAGCAGGGCGGCGTGACTGGCAGAGACTGACATGAACCCGTTTCCGCCGGCGCGCGTCACCGCCGTCGCCCGAGCCGACATCAACGGGTCATCCGGGCGCGGGAACGGGATCCGGTCGATGAGGACCAGCTGACAGGTGGGCCCGGGCACGTCCACGCCCTGCCACAGGGACAGCGTTCCGAACAGGCACGTTCGCGGGTCCGCGGCGAAGGCAGCCATCAACGTCGGGGTGGCGTCGTCGCCCTGACAGAGCACCGGTACGTCCAGGCGCTCACGCATCGCCTCGGCAGCGGCCTCAGCGGCCCGGCGCGAGGAGAACAGGCCGAGGGTACGTCCACCCGCAGCCTGGACCAGGGCGGCGATCTCGTCCATCCCGGGGGCGCCCAGACCGTCCCGGCCGGGCGGCGGCAAGTGCCTGGCGACGTAGAGGATGCCCTGCTTCGGGTAATCGAAGGGACTGCCTACGTCCTGACCCCGCCAGGCGGGGGCGTCGTTTCCGGTCAGCCCGAGTGCTTCGGCCGTCGCGTCGAAAACGCCACCGACGGTGAGCGTGGCCGAGGTGAGGATCACCGTCCGCTCGGCGAACAGCCGCTCGCGCAGCAGCTCGGCAACCGAGAGCGGGGCGACCTGCAGCAGGCGCCGGGGCGCTCCCGGCCCGTAGTCGGACACCGACAGCCAGGACACGTCCTCGTCGGATTCCTTGGTCAGCCTCTCGGCGACGTCGAAGATCTCCGACAGGGCACCCCGCGCGAGCTGCTGGGCTCCCTGGTTGCCGGCGGTCTCGAGGAGCGCAACGGCGGCTGGAAGCGAGGTCAGGGCCCCGCGGGCCGCATCCCGTACCGCTGCCACAGCGCGATGCAGCGCCTCGGGGAGCACGTCGGGGAAGCGTCCGCCCTCCAGATCATCGAGTGCTGCGGACAGCTCGGCTGCTGCATCGGTCAGCCGATCGGAGTCCACCTCCGCGTGCCGGGCAGCGGCCCCGGCCGCGGCCGAGACAGATGCCGGGCTGAGCTGATCGGAGATGACGCCGGTGACCCGGTCGGCCAGTTCATGGGCCTCGTCGATGATCACCACCTGGTGCTGCGGCAGCATGGCTCGGCCCTCGAAGGCATCGATGGCGAG
>JACCUM010000235.1 GCA_013811805.1 Geodermatophilaceae bacterium
CCGCACCGTCCACCCTCGAGCTGATCGTCAACCTGGCCAAGCGCCGGGGTTTCGTCTTTCCCTCGGGTGAGATCTACGGCGGTACGCGCTCCGCGTGGGACTACGGGCCGCTGGGTGTCGAGCTCAAGGAGAACATCAAGCGGCAGTGGTGGAAGTCGATGGTCACCGGGCGTGACGACATCGTCGGTCTGGACTCCTCGGTGATCCTGCCTCGCCAGACCTGGGTCGCCTCCGGTCACGTCAACGCCTTCACCGATCCGCTGACCGAGTGCCAGAGCTGCCACAAGCGCTACCGGGCCGACCACATGATCGAGGAGTTCGAGGAGAAGAAGGGTCGCGCGCCGGAGCGTGGGCTCGCCGAGGTCGCTTGCCCCAACTGCGGAACGCGGGGTGCCTGGACCGAGCCGCGCGAGTTCAACATGATGCTCAAGACCTACCTCGGCGTCATCGAGGATGAGCCCGGCCTGCACTACCTGCGACCGGAGACCGCCCAGGGCATCTTCGTGAACTTTGCCAACGTCATGTCTGCCGCGCGCAGGAAACCGCCGTTCGGGATCGGTCAGATCGGCAAGTCCTTCCGCAACGAGATCACGCCGGGGAATTTCATCTTCCGTACCCGGGAATTCGAGCAGATGGAGATGGAATTCTTCGTCGAACCGGGCACCGACGAGGAATGGCACCAGTACTGGATCGACGAGCGGACCAACTGGTACGTCGATCTGGGTATCGCGCGGGGCAACCTGAGGCACTACGAGCATCCCAAGGAGAAGCTCTCGCATTACTCCACGCGCACGGTGGACATCGAGTACCGCTTCGGGTTCACCGGTTCGGAGTGGGGCGAACTCGAGGGGGTCGCCAACCGTACGGACTTCGATCTCAAGACCCACTCGGAGCACTCTGGGGTCGACCTCACGTACTTCGACCAGGCCGCGGGAACGCGGTGGACGCCGTATGTCATCGAACCCGCGGCCGGTTTGACCCGGTCGCTGATGGCCTTCCTCGTCGAGGCATACACCGAAGACGAGGCCCCGAATGCCAAGGGTGGCGTGGACAAGCGGACGGTGTTGCGCCTGGATCCCCGGCTGGCTCCGGTCAAGGCGGCGGTCCTTCCGCTGTCCCGCAACGCCGATCTGTCACCTAAGGCGCGGGACCTGGCGGCGGCGTTGCGTCGGCACTGGAACGTCGACTTCGACGACGCCGGGGCGATCGGACGGCGCTACCGGCGACAGGATGAGATCGGTACGCCGTACTGCCTGACCGTCGACTTCGACACCCTGGAGGACCAGGCAGTGACCGTTCGCGAGCGGGACACGATGGGTCAGGAACGGATCGGGCTGGATCGGGTCGTGACCTACCTGGCACCCAAGCTCCACGGCTCCTGACCCCCCTTCCGATCGACTCCATGTGCCAAGCAGAGTTCGCGGGTTCAGGCGGCTCCGCTGGTGCGGACGATGATTGCCGGTGCCATTCGGCGGGCGGCGGTCGCAAGGGTGGCGCTTAGCTCGGCTATGAACGCAGAGGGATTCGAGCGAACGGTTCCGGGAGTGACGTGGACCACCAAGAGTCCCGCGGCGGTCAGTCGTCGGTGCCGAGCCTGGGTTTTCCGGTAGGAGGCAGGCGATAAGTGCCACTCGAGCGAGTCCACCTCGAGAACGACGCCATACTCCTCCCAGATGGCGTCCGTGCAGGCCAGCCATTGACCATCGACGGTGAACACGTCGTGATTCCACTTCGCGGCTGGGAGCCCTGCTCGTAGGACAAAGTCTCGTACCTCGGCTTCCGCGACCGAGCGAGCACCTTCGCTGACCTCGCGCAGGACCCGCCGGGGGAGCGCAGTGCCGCGGATCTGTGCGTCGCGGATCTCCAGGCCCAGATCGGCGACGGAGCAGAGATTGCGCTGTACGACCTCCGAAATTGCGGCACGCACGTCGGAAACGCTACGGCTTCGACGGGTGGCGTCGATGGCCGCGCGAGCGATCGGGGCGCATGGGACGCCTTCCACGTTGCGGTGGTTCGGTAATCGGGTCGTGCGCTCGACGACGACGAAACCGGTACTGACCCGATGTCGCCGATGCGGAATCAAAATGTGGAGTTGTTGACCGTCAAGCATCTGCCGAACGCCTCGGCGACGAAGCGCGGCTCCGCCGGTGAGCAACGCACCGCCGCCGCCGTACAGCAGGGCAGCCCGGATCTGCTGGCTCAGCGTGGCCGAGCCGTTGGACACCAGGATGATGCCGGGCAGCAGCCGCTGCCACGGACCGCCGGCCCGGCACCGATTCGTGATCGTGGACGCACCCATCCCCAGACGTCGGAGCTCGGACGAGCGAACGACGCCGTCGCGCTGGGCGATCAGCGCATCGACGGCGAAGCGGTCGTACGGTCGGCGTCGAGGCATGGTGTGAGCCTCCGCCGGCTGGCAGTCTGCCGTCGGCCTGAATTGCCAACTGTGTACGACTGCTGAACCTGTGGATAGACGGAGTCAAGGACCCCATGAGTCAATAGGTTTGGCACAAGGGGTCCTTGAACCAAGCTGCAAGGAGTGGGGTCAGTCGGGGGGTTCGAGTGGGTCGGGGGCTTCGGTGTCCCCGGCGTTCCCCTGGTCCCCATCACCAGACGGCGTCATGTCGGAGGCGTCCTCCATCGGTTCCCGTGGATCCACGTCGCCGGACTCGCCAGCTCCCTCGACTGGGCCAGTGTCTTGGCCACTCTCGGAGGTGTTCTCGCCTGGTGCTGGTTGGTCGGGTCGGGTCATGAGCGGCCTTCCTGGTCGTGAGTGATCACCATGAGGGGAAGATTGCAACGATAGGTTCCTACCAGGGTGGCCCTGAGTCGGATCGGGGCAGGCGGATAATTGCCGACGATGGGAAATCTGCCGGGTCTCGATGCGCTCAAGATCGGTCCACACGCCGTGTGGCCACCGGTCGAACTCGCCCCGATGGCCGGCATCACGAATCCGGCTTTCCGCACACTGTGCCGCGAACACGGCGCCGGGCTCTATGTCTGCGAGATGATCACGGCGACCGCCCTGGTCGCGCGCAATCCCAAGACGATGCGGATGATTCGCTTCGCCGAGGACGAGCACCCGCGCAGCATCCAGTTGTACGGCGTCGACCCGGTCACCGTCGGACGAGCCGTGGAGCTGATCGTGGACGAGGACCGCGCCGACCACGTCGACCTGAACTTCGGTTGCCCGGTTCCCAAGGTGACCCGCAGGGGCGGCGGGGCAGCGCTCCCGTGGCGTCGGGAATTGCTCCGCAATATCCTGCGGGCGGCGATGACCGCAGCCGAGGGCCGGGTGCCGATCACCATGAAGATGCGGATCGGCATCGACCACGAGCACATCACCTACCGCGACGCAGGCCAGATCGCTCAGGACGAGGGGCTGGCAAGCGTTGCGCTGCACGGTCGTACGGCGGCGCAACTCTATGGTGGACAAGCGGATTGGTCGGCCATCGCCGATCTCGTCGAGCTGCTGGACATCCCGGTCCTCGGCAACGGCGATATCTGGGAGGCCGACGATGCGCTGAGGATGGTCGAGCAGACCGGCTGCGCGGGGGTAGTGATCGGGCGTGGCTGCCTGGGCCGGCCGTGGCTGTTCGCCGACCTGGCGAGTGCCTTCGACGGAGATCCAGGCCGCAAGCTTCCACCGCTGTCCGCGGTCGCCGCCGCGATGCGAAGACATGCGAGCCTGCTGCTCGACGAATACGGAGACCTACGGCCTGATCCGTGCGACCCGCACGCCCGTGACCGCGGCATCCGGGACTTCCGCAAGCACATCGCCTGGTACCTGAAGGGCTTTGCGGTGGGCGGTGAGACCCGGCGGGCGCTGTCGCTGGTCGGCTCTCTGGACGAACTCAGCGAACTGCTCGGCGGGATCCCTGACCAGCCATTCCCGACCGACATTCTGGGTACGCCGCGTGGCCGATCGACGAGTGCGCGCAGGGTGGCCTTGCCCTACGGCTGGCTCCATGATCGCGACAGCCTCGCCGTACCCGAAGGTGCCGAACTGGACATCTCCGGCGGCTGAGCCAATCGATGGAAACCACCCGGCTGGCGGGGTGTCCTCGCGGCTAGAGAGACTGTCTCCGAACGTAGGACGCAGTGATGCAGCGCACAGGAGGCAGTCCGGGTGAGTGAGAAATACGTCTACGACTTCGCTGAGGGCAACAAGGATTTGAAGGACCTGCTCGGCGGCAAGGGAGCCAACCTCGCCGAGATGACCAACCTCGGCCTGCCAGTACCACCCGGGTTCATCATCACCACTGAGGCCTGCAAGGTCTTCCTGAACAGCGGCACAGCGCCGAAGAAACTCTCCGACGAGGTCAGCGAGCATCTCGCCGCGCTCGAGGACACCATGGGCAAGAAGCTCGGGGACCCCACCGACCCGCTGCTGGTCTCGGTCCGCTCCGGCGCCAAGTTCTCGATGCCCGGGATGATGGAGACCGTCCTGAACGTCGGACTCAACGACGAGTCAGTCCGGGGCCTGGCCAAGCAGTCGGGTTCGGACCGCTTCGCCTGGGACTCCTACCGGCGGCTGATCCAGATGTTCGGCAAGACCGTGCTCGACATCGACGGCGACCATTTCGAGGACGCCATCGACGAAGCCAAGAAGGCCAAGGGCACCGACAACGACCTGGACCTCGATGCCGACGACCTCCTGCAGCTCGTCGAGCACTTCAAGGGCGTCGTCCGCCTGCAGGCCGGGCGCGAGTTCCCGACCGACCCCCGGGAGCAGATGGATCTGGCTGTAGAAGCCGTCTTCAACTCGTGGAATGCAGATCGCGCGATCCTCTATCGCCGCCAGGAGCGGATCCCGGCTGACCTCGGAACGGCGGTCAACATCTGCTCGATGGTCTTCGGCAACCTCGGCGCGGACTCCGGCACCGGAGTCGCGTTCACGAGGGACCCGGGCAGCGGCGAGCAGGGGATCTACGGCGACTACCTGCAGAACGCCCAGGGCGAGGATGTCGTCGCGGGCGTACGGAACACGTTGCCGCTGAACGATCTCGAGAAGATCGACAAGCCGGCCTATGACGAGCTAGTGGGCATCATGACCAAGCTCGAGGGGCACTACCGCGACCTGTGCGACATCGAGTTCACCGTCGAGCGCAACAAGCTGTGGATGCTGCAGACCCGGATCGGGAAGCGTACGGCCGGCGCCGCGTTCGTGGTCGCCAATCAGCTTATCGACGAGGGCATGATTGATCTCGACGAGGCGCTGCAACGGGTCACCGGCGCCCAGCTCATGCAGCTGATGTTTCCCAAGTTCGACGACGACGTCGACAAGCAGCAGATAGCCAAGGGAATGAACGCCTCTCCGGGGGCCGCCGTCGGCAAGGTCGTCTTCACCTCTGCACGAGCCGTCGAGATGGCCGAGCGGGGAGAGAAGGTCATCCTCGTACGGCGCGAGACCAATCCTGACGACCTCGCCGGAATGATTGCCGCGCAAGGCATTCTGACCTCACGCGGTGGAAAGACCTCGCATGCTGCGGTGGTCGCCCGGGGGATGGGCAAGACCTGTGTCTGTGGTGCCGACGCCCTGCAAGTCGATCTCAAGGCGAACAGATTCACCGCACCGGGCGACATTGTGGTCAGCGAGGGCGACGTCGTATCCATCGACGGTACGTCGGGTGCCGTCTACCTCGGCGAGGTTCCGGTCTCCCCGTCCGCGGTGGTGCAGTACTTCGAGGGCACCTTGGACCCCGAGGCGCAGGACGCGGGCGAACTCGTGAAAGCGGTGCACCGCTTCATGGTTCACACGGACAAGGTCCGGAGACTCAAGGTGCGCGCCAACTCCGACACCCCGGAGGATTCCCAACGGGCCCGGCGGTTCGGGGCGCAGGGCATCGGGTTGTGTCGGACCGAACACATGTTCCTGGGCGACCGCCGCCAGCTGGTCGAAGAACTCATCCTTGCCGACACCGATGACGAGCGCCAGGCTGCGCTGGACGCGCTGGAACCGTTGCAGCGCGCAGACTTCGTCGGGATCTTCCAGGCGATGGACGGCCTGCCTGTCACGGTCCGGCTGATCGACCCGCCACTGCACGAGTTCCTGCCCGACATCACCGACCTGTCGGTGGCCGTCGCGCTGGCCGAAGAGCGCGGAGAGCCCGACCAGAAGGCGGCGCGGCTACTCACCGAGGTGCGCCGGCTGCACGAGTCCAACCCGATGCTCGGTCTGCGCGGGGTTCGACTGGGGCTCGCCATTCCGGGTCTTTTCAAGATGCAGGTACGCGCGATCGCCGAGGCTGCCGCGCAGTGCAAGAAGGCCGGTGGGGATCCACGGCCGGAGATCATGATCCCGTTGGTCGGCGCCGTGCAAGAACTAGAGGCCATCCGCGAGGAGTCCGAGGCAGTGCTGGCTGACGTCGCGGATGCCGAGGGGGTCGACGTACCGGCGCTGATCGGCACGATGATCGAGGTGCCCCGCGCCGCACTGACAGCCGGCGACATAGCCGGTGCGGCCGAGTTCTTCTCCTTCGGGACCAATGACCTGACCCAGATGGGTTGGGGCTTCTCCCGGGACGATGTGGAGGCCTCGTTCTTCTCCACCTACCTGGAGAAGGGCATCTTCGGGGTGTCGCCGTTCGAGTCCCTGGACACCGAGGGGATCGGGAGACTGATCCGGATCGCGGTGCAGGAGGGGCGGGCGGCCAAACCTGGTCTGCACCTCGGGGTCTGCGGTGAGCATGGCGGCGATCCGGATTCGGTGCACTTCTTCCACGAGGTCGGATTGGACTACGTCTCCTGCTCACCGTTCCGGATCCCGGTCGCACGCCTGGAGGCAGGCCGCGCCGCCCTCACGTCCGAGGCAAGCGACGGTCGCTGAGTTAACGGGTGTGGACGAGACCGGCGAGCGTTGCGCTTCGCGTGGTACTCATGACGATGTGATCGGGATCGTCGGACGGGTCGCTGCGGCGCTTCTGGTCGCCATCGGGCTCATCGTGGGCGTGACGGCGGTTAACATCTGGTGGACCGCCCGTCAGGACGAGCGCCCGGTCTCGGATGCGATCGTCGTCCTGGGGTCGGCTCAGTACGACGGAACGCCCTCACCCATCTTCGAGGCCCGCCTTGATCACGCCCTCGATCTCTACAACGCCGGAATCGCACCCATGGTCATCACGGTCGGCGGGCGACAGACAGGGGACCGCTACACCGAGGCCGAAGCCGGGCTGCTGTGGTTGGAAGCCGAGGGTGTACCGGCGGAGGCCATGATGGCCATCCCGGACGGAACAGACACATTGAAGAGCATGCAGGCCGTCGCAGGCGTGTTCGCCGAGCAGGGCTTGACGACCGCCGTCCTGGTCACCGACCCGTGGCATGCCATGCGGGCCTCCCGGATGGCCGGGGACGCCGGAATCAGCGCGTCCAGCTCACCGACCCGCCAGGGTCCAGCGGTGCAGACCCGATCCACTCAGTTTCGGTACATCGCGCGGGAGACGGCGGCGTACCTCTTTTATCGACTGACCGGCTCGAGCGTGGCCGGCGCACCGGGAATCGGTTAGGCAGGCAATCCTGATCACGTTAGCGCGAGGCCGCCGATGAGAATTCGTAACGAGGACATCGCCCTAGTCCGCGAACGGTCGGCCATCGACGAAATCGTCGGTGAACACCTGCAACTCCGCCGGGCCGGAGGCGGAAGTCTCAAGGGTCTGTGCCCGTTCCACGACGAGAAATCGCCCTCCTTCCAAGTCACCCCCGCCCGTGGTCTGTTCTATTGCCTCGCCGGCGAAACGAGGGTCATCACCTGGAATGGGATTCGGCCGATCCGCGAACTGGCTGGTGGCACGCACCGAATACTCGGCCGGAACGCCAACTGGATGTCGGCGCCGTTCTGCTCCTTCGGTCTGCAGCCGCTGATGAAGATCTCATTGGGGCGCAACGGTCAGCGCAAGGTCATTCATGCCACTCCGGAACACCGTTGGTTCGTCACGAGCGGTCCTGACCGCAGAGGTGATCGGGAAGTGCTGACGCAGGGATTGCGGCCCGGCCACCAGCTGCGTGCTGTCTTTCCCCGACGACAGATCAGTCGAACGCCGCCGTCTCCCTTCGGGATCGCGCATGGCTTCACGTTTGGTGATGGGGCACGCCTGAACCGCGGCAGTGTGGCCAATTTCGATCCCGTCAAGGACGTCGAACTACTGAAGTACTTCCCGAACAGCTATGTCGGCTCGTACGGGGTTGCGCTCAGGGCGCTGCACCTTCCCGGCTTCTTCAAGGATCGGCCCAGCCTCGACGAATCTGGGTCCTATCTGTACGGGTGGCTGGCCGGGTACTTCGCGGCCGACGGCTGCGTCGCCGAAGACGGAACACTCATCTTGAACTTCGCCACCCGTGAGGATCTTCTCTTCGTCCGAGACGTCTGCACTCGATTGGGCGTCGGCACGTACGGAGTCACCGAGCAGATACGTGCGGGCTTCCCTGGCCGGGAGCCCTCGCCGCTGTATCGCATTCGCTTCGTCAACCAGGATCTGACCGAGGAATTCTTCGTCCTCTCTGCGCATCGGCTCCGCTTCGCAGGAACCAGCAAGGTCTTTGCCCGGCGCGGTTGGGTGATTGACGGCGTCGAGCCGACCGATCGAGTGGAGGAGGTCTTCTGTGCGGTGGTCGAGGAGGGGCATGCCTTCGCACTGGAGGACAACATCCTCACCGGTAACTGTTTCGGCTGCGGGGCCGGCGGGGACGTCATCAGGTTCGTGGAGCAGGTCGAGCACCTGTCCTTCACCGAGTCCGTGGAGCGGCTGGCTACGCGCGCGGGCATTCAGCTTCGCTACGAGGACACCGGATCCGGAACGGGTCGGACCGCTGCGCCGCCCGGCCAACGGGGACGCCTCCTGGAGGCCAACAAACTGGCCGCGGCCTTCTACGCCGAGCAGCTGGCTGGTGAGGAGGCATTGCCCGCCAGGGAGTTCCTCGCCGTACGGGGATTCGATCGAGACGTGGCCGAGCAGTTCGACTGCGGCTTCGCACCGGGCGGCTGGGACA
>JACCUM010000390.1 GCA_013811805.1 Geodermatophilaceae bacterium
ACCGCCGATCTTGGACCCGGGCCACCTCGCGCTGCAGCTTCACCCATGAGCCGAACCTCGCCGGATCCAGCTCACCCGCATCGATTGCCTCCGCCACGGCACATCCCGGTTCGGTGCGATGGGCGCAGTCCCGGAACTGACATCGGGCCGCAAGTTCGACGACATCGGAATAGGCGCGGTCGAGGCCGTCTTCGCTGGCCCAGAGTCCGACCTCGCGCAGCCCGGGCGTATCGATCAGTAGCGCGCCGGACGGAAGGCGGTGCAGTTCGCGGTAGGCGGTGGTGTGCCGGCCCTTTCCATCGGACCGTACGTCCTGGGTGAACATGGCTTCCTCGCCGTGAAAGGCGTTGACCAAGCTGGACTTCCCGACGCCGGAAGGCCCGACGAGGACGACCGTACGACCGGCTGTCAGGTGCTCACCCAGCGAGTCAAGACCCTCGCCGGTACGAGCGCTGACGGCGTGAACGTCGACCCCGATAGCCACGGCCCGGGCATGCTCGACAGCACCGTGCGGATCCTGCGCCGCGTCGGCCTTGTTCAGTATCACGACCGGTACGGCGCCGCTTTCCCACACCAGGGCGAGATAGCGCTCGATCCGGCGACCCTTCGGTGCCGCACTGGCGTCATCGACGACGAACACAACATCGACGTTGGCCGCCACCACCTGAGCCCGGGTCCGCTCCCCGGCGACCTTGCGCGTCAGCGCGCTCGTACGGTCGAGCACCCGATGGATCTCCTCGCCGGCCAGCAGCACCCAGTCCCCGACCGTGGGGATCTGATCGGTGTCCTGCGTCGCGAGCAGGCGGTGGGGGATCCTCGAACGCAGCGAACCCGCTGGAGTCAGCACCGCGGCGAGGCCCCGATCGACGCGCGACACCCGGCCTAGCGCGGCCTCGTCATCCGCGGATGGCAACGCAGCGGACCGCTGTGGGGTCCAACCGAGTTCGGCGAGCGAATACACGAGCGCAACCTACGTCCGAGCGCCCCTCCAGGTCGCGTCAATTATCCGGCCAGCGAGGGTCCACCACTCGTCGGGGTCAGGCGAGGAGGTCTCGGCGGACCACGTTCTGGTCGCGACCGGGGCCAACGCCGATCACGCTCACGTACGCGCCGGACAGCTCCTCCAACCGGAGCACGTAGGCCTGCGCGTTGGCCGGCAGCTCAGCGAAGGACCGGCAGTGGCCGACGTCCTCGAACCAGCCGGGCAACTCCTCGTACACCGGGGTCGCATGGTGGAACGCCGTTTGGGTCATCGGCATCTCGTCCTGCCGCACGCCGTCGACCTCGTACGCGACGCAGATCGGCACCCGCTCCAGACTGGAGAGCACATCGAGCTTGGTCAGAAAATAGTCGGTGATCCCGTTGACCCGGGTCGCATACCGGGCGATCACGGCGTCGAACCATCCGCAGCGCCGGTCCCGGCCGGTGGTCACGCCGACTTCACCGCCCTGCTTGAGCAGGTATTCGCCGAACTGGTCGTGCAGTTCGGTCGGGAAGGGGCCAGAACCCACCCGTGTCGTGTACGCCTTGAGGATGCCGACGACCTTCTTGATCCGGGTCGGCCCGATCCCCGAGCCTGCCGATGCCCCGCCGGCGGTCGGTGAGGAGGACGTCACGAACGGGTAGGTCCCATGGTCGATGTCGAGCAGAGTTCCCTGCGAACCCTCGAGCAGCACCCACTCATCTCGATCCAGCGCCTCAGCAAGTAGCAGCCGGGTGTCGGCGATTCGCGGCGCGAGCACGTCGGCGTAGCCCAAGTACTCCTCGTAGGTCTCCTCGACATCGATGGCCTTGCGGTTGTAGACCTTGACCAGGATCTGGTTGCGCTCCCGGAGTACGGCATCCAGCTTCGCGCGCAGAATGCCGGGATCGAGCAGGTCCTGGATCCGGATGCCGACCCGGGCCACCTTGTCGCCGTAAGCCGGTCCGATCCCGCGGCCGGTCGTACCGACCTTAGACGCCCCCAGGTAGCGCTCGGTGACTCGGTCCAGTGCCCGATGGTGGGGCATGATCAGGTGGGCGTCGGCGGAGATCACGAGCTTCGAGGTGTCGACCCCGCGCGCCTCCAGCCCAGCGAGTTCGGACAACAGGACGCCGGGGTCGATCACCACGCCGTTGCCGATCACCGGCGTGCAACCCGGCGTCAGGATCCCGGACGGAATCAGGTGCAGCGCATACCGTTCCCCATCCGGAGTGACGACGGTGTGCCCAGCGTTGTTGCCACCCTGATAGCGCACGACGTACGGGACCCGACCACCGAGGAGATCGGTTGCCTTCCCCTTTCCCTCGTCACCCCATTGGGCGCCGATGATCACAATGGCGGGCATCGCGGTGCTCCCGTTCTGAGTCGGTGGATGGTCAAGGACGTGCAGCGCGGAGGACGGCCGCGCTCCGTCGCTAGCGCTTGTTTCCCCGACACTCGGCGCACAGGCCGAAGATCTCCAGGGTGTGGCTGACATCGGTGAACCCGTTCTCGACGGCGGTACGGTCAGCCCACCGTTCGACCGCGGGACCGGCGACCTCCACGGTGTGCCCGCACTCACGGCAGACCAGGTGGTGGTGATGCAGGCCGCTGCACTTGCGGTAGACCGATTCCCCCTCAGCGGTCTGGATGGTGTCCACCTCGCCGGCTTCGGCGAGTGTCTGCAGCGTCCGGTACACCGTCGACAGGCCGACACCGTCCCCCTGTCCACGCAACAGGTGATGGATGTCCTGGGCGCTGCGGAAGTCGCTGAGTTCGGCCAGCAGATCAGACACCGCGGCCCGCTGTCGCGTGGCGCGAACCCGGACCGGCGTCACCATTCGCCTGATCATACGGGCCGCGTGCCGACACCGCCGGGCACGACGTTGCCGCCGAGCAGACTGTCGGTCACCGGACTGTCGGTCACCGGATCATCGCTCCCGACGCCTTCGGCGCGGCCCGCGCCGCGGAGGCGGAACACCGCGGTGCGTACCGCACGAAGGAGCGCGACCAGGACGAACACTCCGATGGCCAGCAGAACGATCGTCCCGCCCGACGGGGTGTCGGCATAGAAAGACAGCGTGACACCGGACACCGATACCGATGCGCCGATGCCGACCCCGATCGCGATGGTCTGCCGAAAGCTGGCCGCGACCAGTTGCGCTGAGGCGATCGGCAGGATCATCAGCGCGCTGATCAGCAGCAAGCCGATTACCCGCATGGACACGACGACGGTCATCGCGGTGACCACCACGAGCAGCAGGTTCAAGCGCAGGACCGGCAGCCCCGAGGCCACGGCGAACTCCTCGTCGTTGCTGACCGCGAAGAGATACCGCGCCAGGCCGAGGGTCACCATGAGGACCAATCCGCAGAGTGCGGCGAACACCGTGATGTCGTCCGCGGTGGTGGTGGTGATCGCGCCAAAGAGAAAGGCGTTGAGGTTGCCCGGCGTTCCGCCGGGTGCCTGAGAGATGATCACCACCCCGCCGGCGATGCCGCCGTAGAACAGGACCGCCAGTGCGATGTCGCCACTGGTGTGCCCTCGGGAGCGGATCAGCTCGATGGCCACTGCCCCGATGACGGCCAGGACCAGCGCCGTGAGTACCGGCGCCTGACTGGTCAGGACGCCGATGGCCACCCCTGCCAGCGCCACGTGCCCGAGCCCGTCACCGATCAGCGCGAGTCGGCGCTGCACCAGGTAGACCCCGACCGTCGGCGCAGTCATCCCGACGAGGAACGCGGCTAGTAGCGCCCGCTGCATGAACTCGTAGCTGAGAAAATCCATTGCACTCAGCGCGGTTTGGTTTTGGTGGACCCGACATTGGTGGACAGCCGTAGACCGGAGGAGAAGGATTCGGGTCTGACACCGTGCGGGTCCAGGTGCTCACAGTCAGCGGTGCCCAGCGAGGTCGATCGGTGTCCCTGCTCCGGCAATGGTGACCCGTCGTACCGAATCCGGCCCTGCTCCACGACCACGGTACGGGTGATCACCGGGGCCATCTCGTTGAGTTCATGGGTGACGAACAGGATCGCCGTGCCACCTCGCACCAGCCCAGCCAGGGTGTCTGCCAACACTTTACGGCTCTCGGCGTCCACACCCGCAGTGGGCTCATCAAGGACGAGCAGATCGGGATCGCCGGCGAGGGCACGCGCGATCAGGACCCGCCGCTGCTGGCCACCGGACAACGTGGCCACCGGATGCCGGATGCGGTGGGACAGACCCACCGTGTCGATGGCGGCCTGAACTGCGCGCCGATCTGAGGCTGAAAAGGGCCGTACGACCGATTTCCGCGTCAACCGTCCAGAGGCGACGACCTCGCGCACCGTGGACGGGATGCCGCTGGCCACGGAGTGGCTCTGCGGAACGTAGCCGAGCCGGTGCCACGCACGAAACTTCGCCCGAGGAATCCCGAACAACTCGACGGAGCCGGAGAGGATCTCGGCCAGGCCCAGGATGCCTCGCACCAGGGTCGACTTTCCGGCGCCGTTGGGCCCTAGGACAGCCACTGCCTCTCCCGCGTCGAGGCGAAAGTCCATCTGGTGCAATACCGGACGGCGCTGGTAGCCAACGGACACGCCGTCCAAACACACAAGGGATGGGCCAGCGCGGCGCTGATCACCCGGAACCAGGCCCGGTGGATCACGCCGGGCGGAGGGCGGCTTCGCCGGACCGGAACTCAGATGCACGGTTGTCCGGCACGGATGCTGTCCAGGTTCGAGCGCATCACCTCGAGGTAGTCCGAGCCCGCGGACTCGTCGGTGAGCCCCTCCAGCGGGTCGAGCAACGCCGTCTGGGCACCGGTCTCGGCGGCCACGGTGTCCGCGATCGCCGGACTGACCAGCGTCTCGTAGTAGATCGTGCGCACGTCGTTCTCCTCGACGAAGTCGGCCACCTCGGCCAGGTCCTCTGTGGAGGGTTCCTCCTCAGGTGTCACGCCCGTGATTCCCACCTGGGTCAGACCGTACGCCTCGGCGAAGTATCCAAAGGCATTGTGGCTGGTGACGAGGTCGGTGCTCTCGCAGGCGGCCAGTCCTTGCTTCAGTTCGGTGTCCAGTTCCTCCAACGCGGTGCGCAGCGTCTCCATATTCGCGGTGAAGGTACCTGCGTTGTCGGAGTCGAGTTGGCCGAGCCGAGCGGCGAGCGCGTCGGCTACCTCGGCCAGCCGAAGGGGGTCCAGCCAGAAGTGCGGGTCGGTGGAACCCGCTTCCTCGGTCTCTTCGGCACCCTCCTCGATCGGGGTATAGGTCAGATCCAGCTCGGTGTGTTCGGCGGCGTCGAAGAATGTATCGGCCGCCTCTTGCTCGACGGCCTCGTCGACGGCCGGTTGGAACTCGGCGAGGAACACGACGAGGTCTGCTTCGCCGATGGCGGCGACATCCTGGGGACCGAGTTCCAAGTCGTGCGGCTCGGCACCCGGAGGGGTCAGACTCTGCACGCTCACCACCGAGCCTCCAACCTGCTCGGCGATCCACTGCAGCGGATAGAACGCGGCTCGCACGCTCAGCCCCGCATCGGTGGCGCCGTCGGTGTCTACTTCTCCGGACGCGTTGCCGTTGCCGCAGGCGGCGAGCAAGCACATGGCGGGGACCGCGATAGTGCGGCGTACGGATCGTCGGCGCATGCCTTCCAGCATGACACCTGATGACGATGATTGTCAAAACGAATGTCAATAGAGCACCCCGCTCGTGAGACCTGCCGTGCCATGGCTCCCCTAGACTGCTGCGATGCTCCGCAGTCGCCAGCTGGTGCTGGTCGTCGGCGGCGCGACGCTGGCAGGCTCGGCAAGCGCCTGCTCGCCACCGGATCCCGCGCCGACCGACTTCCTGAGCTCCGAGTTCGCTGGCGGTGCCTGGCCAACCCTCGTCGACGCCGAGAGCATCTCCGTGGAGCAGGGCCGGTTCACCACACCGCACTTCGAGACCTCCCAGAGCGAGGTTCTCGTCACCGATGTGCTGGAAGGCATGACGGCCGAGGCGGTCGGACTGCAGGAGGGCAAGTCGTTGCGCGCTGCACCCGGACACGAATTCGTCATTGCCGCGCTGCAGGGCGTTATCGGCGGCGTCGGTGGCGGCGCGGCCCCCGAGGAGGGGGTCACCGCCACGATCGACATCGTGGCCGGTGACTCCAGGTTGGAACTCACCCGACGTCCGGGTCCGTACTCCGAGCGCTTGGTCCTTGCGGCGAGCGTCCCGGTCGGCGATCCGGTCTCACTGAAGGTCGAAGACGCCGGTCGGGTCATCACCTGGGATCTACGCACGGCAAGCTACGCCGACGATGCGATGTCCCAGATCACCGCGATCTACGGCCGGGACCGCGGGCAGGCCAACATCGGCGGCCTTCTGACCACGACAGGTCCGGTGGTCGCGCCGCCCTTGTACGACGGCCTGTTTCCCGCGCTCTCGGGTGAGCTGGTCGTCACCCTCGATGCCAACCAAGCCAGCTTTCAGTCTCGCCGTACGTGACCGGTCTGAGTTGGGCGCCCAAGGAGACCGTCTGGGCAGAGCTGATCGGCTTCCGGGTGAACTACGAATCCGAGCTCAGCTACGTCTTCCCGGGTCTCGGGGCGGTGGCCGAGCCGTCGGGGGCCTTCTCCATGACAGCTCCGGACGGCCGGGTCTATCCGCTGGCCAGCGGCAATGCCGCCCTGGGCACGGTGCAGGAGTTGTTGGAGACTCAGTACGCCGTCTTCGGCGTGCCGACTGGCTTCACGGCCGGGACCTTCTCCTTCGCCCCGCAGGCGCCGATCACCGGGACCGGCCGCTTCAGCCCGGAGACCGTCACCTGGACGCAGCTACCCCCGCCGATCACCTTCCCAGTGGACGTGGCCAGGTAGCACCCGTGGCAGAACTCGATTTCAGTGATCTCGCGCCGGACACCACGCCTGACCGCGAGGTCGTGAAGCGAGCGCTGGCACAGGCCCGCGAGGTGTCGGTGGCCGGTCCGGTCTGCGCTCTGGGCGCTGTGCTCGCCGCGCTGCATCGCCGAGGTGCACTCGACGTCGGCGTGGCCTGGACGCCGAGCTCGGACCCGCTTGCCTCGGGGCTGTCCCGGACGTGGGGCATCGACGCGAGGGGTCGACTATCGGGGCAATCGGCCAAGACGTACGGTCTCATCCGCGATGACCAAGGCGGGGTCCTGCTGGCCCGCGGGCGGATCACGTCGTTGCCGAAAGGCGCTGGCCTACGAGGGCCGACACATTCCCGGTTCGGCGCCCAGATCTACCACGACCATCAGCGGGTCGCCGACGGCGCGATCCAGCGAGTCGACGTACGGCCGGACTGGTCGGCCGAGGACACCCTGAAAGTCGATGTGCACAAGCAACTCTGGCGCCGCGGAGACATCACCCGGGGTAGAGCGATCCAGGTGGCCTGCGACGAAGCCCGGATCGAGATCGACGGTGCGCCGTTCCCACGCCCGATGACCAAGTGGACGTGGTACGCCGACCCGCGGCTGCGCTGGACCCTGATCAGTACCTGAGCGTCGCCGCAGTCCGGCGCTGCAGGACCGTACGCCCGGCCAGGAAAAGCACAGCGCCGAGTACCAGGGCCAGCCCACCGAGCACCAGGATCGGGATGCCGCTGCGCAGGGCATCTCTGGCGACCAGTGCGACGATCGTGGGCACGGCGAAGCCGAAGTACACGACCAGGTAGAACACCGACACCAGTCCGCCGCGACGATCGGCCGGTGCCAGGAGGTCGGAGACGGTGATGCCCGAGGTGATCGCCAGGCCCTCGGAGACTCCGATCAGCAACGAGGCCGGCAGCACGTAGGGCCAGCCATCGGGCTGGACGGCCAGATAGCCGAAGATGCAGCCTGCTGCGGCGAGCAGGGCCGAGGCCCATCCGCAGGTCGCCGGACCCCACCTCCGGGCCAGTCCGGTCGAGGCGGCGGCTGACCCTTGGACGAGCAGCGCGCTGACCCCCACGAGGGCGAAGACAGCCTCGAAACCCTGCTCGGCCACCAAGATCGGGAAGACGGTGAGCGAGACGACCGCGTAGGTGTAGACGATCAGGCCCACTGGCAACAGGTACGCCGCGAATCCAGGGCCGGCACCCGGCGGGATCCCGATCTGGAGCCGCCCGGGGCGGCGAATGGTCATGGTCTCCGGTACGCCGCGGGTCAGGAAAAACGCCAGCGACACCAACAGGAGCGGTAGGACGTACGGCACGAGCTTGGGCAGCGGGCCCCATTGGACGAGCAGTCCGGTGGTCAGCGGGCCGATCGCGAAGCCCGAGGCCATCGCGGCACTCGCTCGCATCGCCGCAGCCGACGCGCCCTGCGGGCCGGCCAGTTCCCGAAGCCACACCACCCCGACGGTGAAGACCGCCCCGCTGGTCACCCCTTGGAGCAGCCGCCCCACATAGATCATCGGCTCCCCTAGAAAGGCCGTGGAGAGCAGGACGAGAAGCGCACCGAGGCAGAGCAGCGTGCACGGTAGGACGACCCGTTTGCGGCCGTGCCGATCGGAGTAGGGCCCGCCCAGCAGCAGCGACGGGACCAGGCCCAGGGCGTAGACGGCGAAGAAGACGGTCAGCGCCAGCGCACTGAGGTCCAGCGTCTCGGTGTAGAACAGCAGCACCGGCGACGGCGCCTGGGTGGAGAAGGCGATCCCGAACAGCGCCAGCATCAGCCGCCGTTGCAGCCGCTGGTTTCCAGGGTCTGGATCGCTGTAGCTCATCCCTTCGTCGGTGAGGTGTGAGCCTCAGCCGAGCTGTCCGGGATCGAAGCTCGGATCGCATTCTCTGAGCAGGTCGACCAAGCGACGGGCCTCGTCGTCCTCACCGATCTCGGCGGCGGCGTCGGCCAGCACGGCCACACAGGTCAAGAAGCCGAGGTTGCCAGGATGGTCGCCGGGCACGGGGCCATACCCCTTCCAGCCGTTCTTGCGCAACGAATCCAGGCCCCGGTGATAGCCGGTCCGCCCGTATGCGTAGGCCTCCATCGTGCGGCCGCCGGCCGCCGCTTCGAGTGCCAGCGCGGCCCATGCCGCGGGATAGGCCGGGTGGGCGGCGGCGATCGTGCCGGCCGACTCGCCGCGGGTGGCAGCGGCGTCCGCCTCGGCGTTGGGCGGAAGGAGTACTGGCGGTGGGCCGGGAAGCAGATTGCCAGGCATGGTCATGCCTGGACCGTAGGTCATCGGTCGCGATCATGGAGCTGTGACCAGGAATCGGTGGGTCAGAGTCGTCCCAGCGCCATGATCGCGGGGGTCTTGGTCGAGAATGGGCGGGTGCTGCGCGCCACTGCCGGCCTGGTGGCCGTCCTAACTGCGGGTACGGCGGGACTGGCGCGCTATTTCCTGCGCGGGATCCTGCGGGTGACCCGGAGCAAGGACTACGACATTGCGGTCCTCGGCGTCGGCGACGACCTCACATCTGGCAAGCACACCACATCTGACATTCGAACGGTGCAGCTGGTCGCCACCGAGAATTCGCTGTTGCCCGGCACCTACGGGCTGAGCTGGCTGGACGGATCCGCCAACCCGACCGGCCAGGCGATCGTCGGACCGATTCTGTCCGTCGACGGCGACTTCGGCGGGAGGGTAAAGGGTGGTCGGTCCGGACGAGCGGCTGCCGGTCCCGTCGTGACCCGCACGCTCGTCGACGTACGAGCCGGCGAGCTGCGGGTCGGACTTCGTACGGCCTGGGAGCAGTACGCCTACCTCGGTGACCCCAGCGCGGCTCGGGGCCTGGACTTCCTCGACTTGGACCTGCACGGGGACCTGGGCGCGTACCCGACCTGGCTGCTGCCCGGCGACGGTGGCTCGCGCTGGGTCATCGCCGTACACGGGCGGGGGGCCACCCGTAGCGAGACGATGCGGATCCTGCCCACCCTGGCTGCACTCGGGCTGCCGACCCTGATCCCGTCGTACCGCAACGACGTCGGCGCTCCCGCCACGGTGGATAACCGCTATCACCTCGGCGACACCGAGTGGCAGGAGATCGACGCGGCGATGGCGTACGCGATCGAGCATGGGGCGACCGAATTCGTGTTGTACGGCTGGTCGATGGGCGCTGCGATCGTGCTGCAGGCGACGGTGCGATCGAGCCGGGCCGATTCGATCATCGCCATGATCCTGGACTCTCCGGTCATCGACTGGCGAGACACGTTGCGCGCCAACGCCCGAGTCAACCGGTTGCCCCGCCCTGCCGCGGAGCTGGGGCTGTGGATGGTTCAGCGGCAGCTCGGCATCCACCTCGACGACTTCGACTGGGTTGCGCGGGCCGACGAGCTGACCCGCCCGATGCTGATCTTCCACGGACCAGAGGACGCGTTCGTGCCCTGGGAGCGCGCGCTGGCACTGGCCAAAGCGCGTCCGGACCTGGTGTCGATGGTGACCTACCAGGGAGCGGGCCACACCAAGTCCTGGAACGTGGACCCGGCCGGCTACGAGCGAGAGGTGCGCGACTTCCTGCTCGGCCTCGGCTGAACGGACTTTCTCCGGATTAAGTCACTTCTGCGCAGCCGCAGACCGCACTTTCTCCGGAGAAAGTCCCTAAGGCGGGCTCAGCGGCCCATCGTGGTGCCGGCCGAGAGCAGGTTCTCGCAGGCCACGACCGTACGCGCGGCCATCGAGGACTCTGCGGCCTTGAGATAGGAGCGCGGGTCGTACAACTTCTTGTTGCCGACCTCGCCGTCGATCTTGAGGACGCCCTCGTAGTTGGCGAACATGTGCCCGGCGATCGGCCGGGTAAAGGCGTACTGCATGTCGGTGTCCACGTTCATCTTCACCACGCCATAGCCCAGCGCCTCCCGGATCTCCTCCAGCGACGAGCCCGAGCCGCCATGGAAGACCAGGTTGAACGGTTTGCTTCCATCTGGCAGGCCCTTGGCGGCCGAGACCACGTCCTGGCCGGCCTTGAGGATGTCGGGGCGCAGCTTGACGTTGCCCGGCTTGTAGACCCCGTGCACGTTGCCGAAGGTGGCGGCCAGCAGGTACTCCCCGCGCTCGCCGAGCCCGAGCTTGTCCGCGGTCGCCACGTAGTCGTCGTCGGTGGTGTAGAGCTTGTCGTTGATCTCGCCGACAACGCCGTCCTCCTCGCCGCCGACTACACCGATCTCGAGCTCCATGATGATGTGGGCCGCCGTACAGGCGTCGAGCAGTTCCTCGGCGAGGTCGAGGTTTTCCTCCAGGGGTACGGCCGAGCCGTCCCACATGTGTGATTGGAACAACGGCTCGCGGCCGGCGCCGACCCGCTCGGCCGACAGTGCGAGCAGCGGACGCATGTAACCGTCGAGCTTGTCCTTGGGACAGTGGTCGGTGTGCAGGGCGATCTGTACGGGGTACGCCGCGGCTACCACCCGGGCGAACTCGGCAAAGGCCGACGCACCGACCACCATGTTCTTGACCGCGGTGCCGGACAGGAACTCCGCACCACCGGTGGACACCTGCACGATGCCGTCACTGCCCGCGTCCGCGAAGCCCTTGAGCGCGGCGTTGAGGGTCTCCGACGAGGTGACGTTGACCGCCGGATAGGCGAAGCCGCCCTCCTTGGCCCGGCGGATCATCTCGGCGTAGGAGTCAGGCGTGGCAATCGGCATGTGGCGAGTATCCCGTACCGGGGATGCAGCGGTCACGGTGCGGTGCGAGGTGATCGCGCCGGCAGTCGGCGGTCATCTCAGGTCGCGTCGAAGCGTTCCGGGGGCCACAATGAGGGCATGGTGCAGGCAAGCTGGAACGGCCAAGTGATCGCCGAGAGCGACGAGACTGTGATCGTCGAAGGCAATCACTATTTTCCCCGGTCATCGGTGCGCGAGGATGTCCTCATCCCCTCGGACATGACGTCGGTGTGCCCCTGGAAGGGCACCGCGTCGTACTACAGCCTGAGTGTCGACGGCAAGCAGAACCCCGATGCGGCGTGGTACTACCCGAACCCGAAGGAAGCGGCCGGCAACATCACCGACCACCTGGCCTTCTGGCGCGGCGTCGAGGTCGGATGAGACTTCTTTCGGGTTGCCGACCAGAGGAACCGGTGAGCTGAGACCGCCCTCTAAACAGCATGCAGCCCTCCGGCTCTCCATCGGCTATCTCGTACGACTCGCGCCTTGGCCGGACGCAGGGTCGCCGAAACGGAGTGACCGCCCTGTCGCTTCCTTCTCGCTGGTGGTCGCTTCCCTTGTCGGCGTGACGTGGTTCAACGACACGCTGATCGGAAGGGCGGACTTCGCCGACGTCATCGACGCCGGCCAGCGCGGGGCTTTCATCGGTCCGCTGTCGGACCTGGAGGGCGCCTGGTTCACCGGTCTTTCCTCGGACCGGTCACGCTTGCCTTTGTGCTCCTGCTCAAGCGCGTTGCCGCGGTCGCGAGCGGCTGGCGTCTGGTGGGCGATGCTTCCCGCTACCGAGCACAGGCCGGCAACGCGGCGCCGACCGAGCTGCATTCCACCTTCCAGGGCCCGGGGCCCTGGTGATCAGCGGCCAGCGGCCTTGCGCGCGGCCAGGACCACCGCATCGAAGGTCGGCGAGAACGGTGGGGCGTAGGAGATGTCCACCGCCGCGAACTCCGCCGCGGTCAGCTGGGCCCAGATCGCCGTCGCCAGAACATCGATCCGCTTGGCCGAACCCGGACCCCCGACGATCTGACCGCCGAGCATTCGCTGGGTCTGCCTCTCGGTCAGCAGCTTGACGGCCAGCTTGCCGGCGTTCGGGTAATACCCCGCCTTGACGGTGGACTCGATCACCGTGGTCTCGATCGAGAATCCGGCTTCCTGAGCCTCCTTGGTGGACAGTCCCGTACGGCCGACCTCGCAGTCCCCGACCTTGGTCACCGCCGTGCCCAGGACGCCTTCGAACCGAGCCGGCCGACCGCCGATGTTGGTGCCGGCGACTCGACCCTGCCGGTTGGCGTGGGTGCCGAGGGCGATCGCAACCGGCCGGCCCGTGATCCGGTGGCGGGTCTGGATGCAATCCCCTGCGGCATAGACACTCTCGTGGCTCAGCGTCCGCATCGTGTCGTCGACCTCGATGCCCTTGGTGGTTCCGATCCGGAGTCCGGCGTCGCCGGCCAAGTCAGAGTTCGGCCGTACGCCGAGGCCTAGTACGACGAGATCGGCGGCGTACGAACCGCCGTCGGTGACCACGGCCCGAGCGGCCCCGCCCTCGACGTCAATTCCACGCACCGGTTCACCGGTCCGCACATCGATCCCCATCGCGGTCATCGCCGCGCAGACCCGTTCGCCCATGTCCTCGTCGAGGCTGCTCATCGGAAGCGGATCCGCCAGTACGACGGTGACCGAGAGCCCCCGATTGACAAGGGCCTCGGCCATCTCCAGGCCGATATAGCCACCGCCGAGCACCACGGCCCGCTTCGGATCCTTCTCAAGTGCACTCCGGATTGCTTCTCCGTCCGGGATCGTCTGTACGCCGAAGACACCGTCGGCATCGAGTCCCTCGACCGGTGGGCGCAAAGGAGTCGCTCCGGTGGCGATCATCAGATGGTCGTACCCGATCGTGGTGCCAGTCGCGTCGCCGCTGCCGTCGTCGGTGCGTACGGTGACCGTCGCCGCCTCGAGATCGATCGCTTGCGCCTGAGTGCCGAACCGAATCTGGATGTCCTGATCGGCGAAAGCCGCTGGGGTACGGGCGATCAACGCTTCGGCGTCCTCGACCTCACCACCGACCCAATACGGAATTCCGCAGCTGGAGTACGAGGTCCACTGGCCGGCTTCGACGACCACGATCTCCAGGTCAGCGGGCTCGCGGAGCCGACGAGCCTGCGCGGCACAGGACATCCCCGCGGCGTTTCCCCCGATGATCACGAGCCGGTCGCTCACCGGCCCACCACCGCGAGTTCGGGGCGGACGCCGACCGGAAGCTGGGGGGCAAAAACCTTGCCTGGGTTCATGATTCCGAGCGGATCAAGTGCGCCCTTGATCGCCGCGTGCACGCGCAGACCAATTGGCCCTATCTCACGGGCCAGCCAGTCGAGCTTGAGATTGCCGATCCCGTGCTCACCGGTGACCGTGCCGCCGAGTGACAGCCCGACCTCGAGAATGTCGTTGAACGCGGCGAAGGCCCGCTCGTACTGGTCGGCGTCCTTCGGGTCGAAGCAGATCGTCGGGTGCATGTTGCCGTCGCCGGCGTGCCCCACGACGCCGATGACCACATCGCGGACTCTGGAGATCTCCGCCGTACGGTCCAAGAACTCCGAGATCCGTGACCGTGGGACGGCAACGTCGTCGACCAGCGGAGTCCCGATCCGTTCCAGCGCCGGGAGCGCAATCCTCCTGGCATGCAACAGCATCGCGCCCTCCTGCGCGTCATCGGTGTGGTGGACGAGGGTCGCCCCGGCCTGCTCGCAGGCGGAGGCGACTGCCGCGATCTCCTGGGTGGCCCGCTCGCCTCCGGAGTCAGACTGCGCGACAAGCAGGGCTGCTGCATCCCGGTCGAGGTCCATGTTGGCCATGTCGTCGACAGCCCGGATGCAGGTCTGGTCCATGAGTTCGAGCAACGAGGGCACCAGGCCGCCGGTGACCACTGCTTCGACGACCTTGCCCGCGGCCGCCGTCGAGTCGAAGGTGGCGACCAGCGTGACCGGTGCCGCAGGCTTCGGGCGCAGGGCCAGCGTGGCCTCGGTGATCACGCCGAGCGTGCCCTCAGATCCGACGAACAGCCTGGCAAGGTCGTACCCCGCAACGCCTTTGACCGTACGGTGACCGGTTCGCAGGATCTCCCCATCGGCCAGCACGACCTCGACACCCATGACGAAGTCGGATGTGACGCCGTACTTCACGCAGCACAGGCCCCCGGCGTTGGTCGAGAGGTTGCCGCCGATCGTGCACCAGTCGAAGCTGGACGGATCCGGTGGGTAGTACAGGCTCTGCGCCTCCGCCGCGTCTCGGAGTGCCTTGTTGACCACCCCGGGCTGCACCACGGCGAGCCGGTTGGCCGGATCCACTTCGAGGATCGCATTCATCCGGATCATCGACAACGTGATGGCGCCGTCGACCCCGTTGGACGATCCGGCCAGTCCCGATCCGGCACCGCGCGGCACCACCGGCACTCGGTGAGCACTGGCGATGCGCAGGACCACGGAGACCTCGGCGGTATCGGCCGGGAACACAACGGCAGACGGGCGCCCGCTGGGTGCCAGCATCGCCATGTCGCGGGAGTAGCCGGCAACGACGTCGGGGTCGTCGACGACGGCATGGGCCGGCAATGCGGCCCGCAGTTCCCGGAGCCAAGAATCCGTAGAACTCACCGTTGGCCGCCTTGCCTCATGAAGCCACGGTACGGGGGCTTTCGTGGCCGAGCCACCGCAGACGTACCCGAGCCGCCGTCAGCTGCCGTTCAGGTTCCGGTCGGTAGGGTGACTCGTCGTGAGCGCAGCAGACCTCCTGAGTGGCGTGCTCGGGCTCCTCGGCTCGATCACCGACTTCCTCGACCCCGAGTACCTAGTCAACACCTTCGGGCTGATCGGCCTGCTGATCATCGTGTTCGCCGAGTGCGGGCTGCTGGTCGGCTTCTTCCTTCCTGGGGACTCGCTGCTGTTCACCGCCGGCCTGCTCTCCGCTGCCGGATTCGCCGGGCTGCCCCTGTGGGCGTTGCTGGTGCTCACCCCACTCGCAGCCATCGCCGGCAACCTGGTGGGGTACTGGATCGGTCGCCGCGCCGGACCCGCGGTGTTCAAGCGGCCGGATTCCCGATTCTTTCGGGCCGAGTACGTCGAGCGCTCACACGACTTCTTCGAGAAGTACGGGGCCCGAACCATCGTCTATGCGCGGTTCGTCCCGATCGTGCGGACCTTCGCGACGGTGATGGCCGGGGCCTCCCGGATGAACTACCGGGTGTACGTCATCTACTCGATCGTCGGCGGGCTGTTATGGGGCGTCGGGGTGATCCTGCTCGGGTACTGGCTGGGGCAGATCGAGTTCGTACGGAACAACGTGGAATACATCATCATCGGGATCATCGTGGTATCGCTGCTGCCGGTGATCTTCGAGGTCGTGCGCTCCCGCCGTACCAAGCACGCCGGCTGACGTCCGGTCACGCCAAACCCAGGTCGGCGAGGGAGAACAGCGCGCGGTACGGCAGCCCGGCGGCGGCCATGGCCGGTGCGGCGCCGCGCTCGACGATCACCGCGACCCCTACCACCTCGGCGCCGGCATCCCGCAGAGCCTGGACCGCGGCCAGCGGGCTGCCACCGGTGGTGGAGGTGTCCTCGACCACCAACGCGCGCCGACCGGAGACGTCAGGTCCCTCGATCCGCCGCTGCATACCGTGGGGCTTGGCCTGCTTACGGACGACGCACGCATCAAGCGGCTGGCCTTGGCCGGCGGCGCTGTGCAGCATGGCGGTGGCCACCGGGTCGGCGCCGAGAGTCAGACCGCCGACAACCTCGTAGTCCAGATCAGCGGTCAGCTCACGCATGAGTCGGCCGACCAGCGGAGCGGCCTCGTGCTGCAGGGTGATCCGACGCAGATCGACGTACCAATCGGCTTGCAGGCCGCTGGACAGCGTCACCCGACCGTGCACGACGGCGAGCTCGGTGATCAGGTGAGCCAGCCGGTCCTTGTCCACGAGAGCGAGCCTAGGTGTCAGTGTCAGTGGCTAGCCTGCACGCCATGCCTGATTCTTCCCGCTCGTCGATCACAGCCGCCGTATATCTGGACCACCTCGACGGTGAGTCGCGCCGTTTCACCGATGTGCTGGCCCGCGTCGATCCAGCGGTTCCTGTCCCTACCTGTCCGGACTGGACGGCCGCGGACCTGGTGTGGCACCTGACCGAGGTGCAGTGGTTCTGGGGCTCGATCGCCGAGGGGCGGATCACCGACGCCGACGCCGTTTATGCCGTCGACAACGACAAGCCACCCAGGCCGAGCGACTATCAGGAGTTGCTGGCGCTGAGCGGTACGGCCCGGGAACGGCTGATCGCCGCGGTTGCCGACGGTCCCGATGACACCGCGCTGTGGTCCTGGGCGGCGGAGCAGACGCTCGGGTTCACCCGGCGGCGTCAGGCGCAAGAGGCACTCATCCATCGGGTCGATGCTGAATTGACCGCTGGTATCCCGGTTGCGCCCCTCGACGCGCAGTTGGCCGCTGACGGCATCGACGAGGTGCTGACCGTCATGTGGGGCGACGTGCCGGCCTGGGCGAGCTTTTCTTCGACCGACCTGGTGGTGGCACTGGAGACCGCGGACACCGGCGATGCGTGGCTGGTCGAACTCGGTCGGATGGTCGGGACGTCACCGCGCAGCGGCAAGAGCTACGACGAGCCGACCACGACCGTGCTGGCGCCCGGTTCTCGGGCCGCCGACGCGTTGGTGCGGGCCAGTGCTGCTGACCTGGACCTCTGGCTGTGGAATCGCGGGGTCACCGGGATGACCCGCTCCGGGGATCAGGCTGCCCTGGATAGTGTGGCGAGGCTCGTCGCCGCCGGCGTGCAGTAGGCGCAGACAGCAGCGCGGGCGCCCCGGTGACCGGGACGCCCGCGCTGTGCTCTGGAGATGTTGTGTTTCGAGAGGCTGTGCTGGTGGAGCGGTGCGGCTTAGGCAGCCGGGGGCATCATGACCTGGTCGATGATGTACACGGTGGCGTTGGCAGTCTGCACGTTTCCGCAGACCACGGTGCCCTCAGGAGCGCCGCCGACGTTTGTGGTGAACATCTCGCCGCTGCCGTCGATGGTGAGTTCCGCGCCGTTCACCGTCGGGAAGGTGCCCGCCAGATCCTCCGGAGCAAGGCGCATGGGGATGACGTGGTAGGTCAGGATGGCCGACAGCGCGTCCTTGTTCTCGGGGAGCAGCAGGGACTCCAGAGCCGCCGGGTCAACGGCCGCGAACGCGTCGTTGGACGGCGCGAAGACGGTCAGGTTGTCGGTGGTGTTCAGGGTGTCGACCAGCTCGGCGGCGGTGACCGCAGCCACAAGCGTGGACAGGAGCGGGTTGTTGCTGGCCGCAGTGGCGACCGGGTCGTCGGCCATGCCTTCGACGCTGCCCTCACCCTCGGTGGGTACGCCGGCGCAGGCTGCGCCGAACGGGCCCTCGGCGGCCGGTGCTTGCTCGGTGGTCTCTTCCTCGGTGATCTCTTCCTCGGTGGTGGCTTCCTCGGTAGCCGCAGAGTCCGTGCTGGGCTCGTCGGAGCCACAGGCGCTCAGCGCCAGGGTCAGGCCCATGACCGATGCCAGCAATACGCTGCGAGTCGTTCGCGTCTTCACTTTGGTGCTCCCTTCGCCAGTCAATGTCCGGCGGGTTGGTGGGGTGTTCCTTCACAGAGCGTTCGACCCGGCCCGGAGAGCGGTTCATCACGATGCGGTCACGGTTGCGAACCGCTCCGTGGGATTGTCGTCAAACATCAAGCAGCGCAACGGAAAAACTGGGCACCCTCGCCATGTTGCACGCGAATGCCCGAGCTACCAAACCGTTGGCCGTTCACGACAAACCCGCCAGCTGGGGCGAATTATCAGACGCTGTCGCTCACCGTCGCGACGATGCTGTGCCAACCGGTGGCACCGTTCGGGAACGGCGGCACGCGTTCTTCGGGCTGCACCTCGCCATCGCCATCGGTAGCCCGTACGACGATGGTGTGCGAACCCGCAGCGAAGTCCACCG
>JACCUM010000280.1 GCA_013811805.1 Geodermatophilaceae bacterium
GCCCGCACGATCGCGACCCGGGAGGGCGCTGTTGAGCTGGCCGCGCGGCTGGGTGAGACGAGCACGATCGCCGACTTGGCCGTGGACACCCTGCGTGATGTGGCCCGAGGGATCTACCCGCCGCTGCTGGAATCCGAGGGGTTGGCTGCCGCACTCTCGGCTCAAGCTCGACGCAGCAATCTATCGGTGACGGTGCTGGATCGAGCGGGTCGGAGGTATCCGCGTGAGGTCGAAGCAACCGCGTACTTCTGCGCCGTCGAAGCCCTTCAGAACGCCGTACGCCACGCCCGTGCCGAACACGCGCACATCGAACTCGACGGCACCGACTCGACCCTGACCCTCACCGTGACCGATCACGGCGACGGATTCGACACTGAGACCACCGACCGCGGATCCGGGCTGACCCACATGACCGATCGCGCCGACTCCGCCGGCGGCACCCTGGCCCTCACTTCACACCCCGGCCACGGCACCACCATCACCCTCAAGCTCCCGGTGCCCGCAGACCCAGCCAGCACGGCCGTGGACGCCGACCCGGCTCTGGCCGGAGCCAGCCGATGACCAGCACCCGGGCCACCGCGGGCATGTCACTGCCGACCTCCACCCCAGCACCGGAAGGGCCTCCGGCAGCGGCGAACAGACCCGATCCGCCCGCAACTGCTGCAAACACCGCCGAACGGCCTGCGGCCACCCTGCCCCTTCCCAACGGGCTCGCCTACGCCATTGCCGCGGTCGCAGTGACCGGGCTGCTGATCCTGCCCTTCGCTGTGATCAGGAGCGGGTCGACGTTGGCGGCCGCGGCGGGCAACTATGAACTCAACAACGTGGCGCTGGCCGCTGCGCTGGGCGCGCTGATTCTCTGGCGACGGCCGGGCCACGTGATCGGCTGGGTGCTGGTCGCCGCCGGCGGACTCAATGCCCTAGTCCAACTCTCGCTCGAGTATCGGCAGTTCGGGCTGCCCTCTGGTCTCGCGGTCGAGGGCTTGTTCAATTGGCTCTGGGTGCTGACCCAGGCATGCCTAGCAATTGCCCTGCCGCAGCTCTTCCCTGACGGCCGTCTGCTCTCGCGCCGGTGGCGCCCGCTTGCCTGGTTCGGCGCGCTGGTCACCGCGCTGGCGGCGACACTGTTCATCATCGACCCCGCGGGGACGGACCTGTTGTTCACGCTGGCCTTTCTGGTGTTCGGGCTGGCCTGCCTGGCCAGCCTCGTACCACTCGGAGTGCGTTTCAGGCGATCCCGAGGTGCCGAGCGGCAGCAGTTCAAATGGGTGTTCTACGGCCTAGCGATCAGCCTCCCCGTAGCCCTCGTGGACTCGGTGTCCGGAACCGATGTGACCGCGACCGCTGCGTTAACCCTGGTGCCGCTGGTGGTTATCCCGGTGGCGATCACGGTGGCGGTGTTGCGGTATCGGCTTTTTGACATTGATGTGGTGATCAGTCGGACGTTGTTGGTGGCGGGTTTGGCGGGGTTCATCACGGCGGCGTATGTGGGGATCGTGGTGGGGGTTGGTTCGCTGGTGGGTCGGGGGGGTGAGCCGGATCTGGTGTTGTCAGTGGCCGCGACGGCGGTGGTGGCGGTGGCGTTCCAGCCGGTACGGCGGGGGCTGCAGCGGGTGGCCAACCGGCTCGTGTTCGGCCGGCGCGCAACCCCGTACGACGTGCTCAGCGGATTCGCCACCCGAGTCGGGGCGGCAGAGCCATCCTCGGACACCTTGGTGCAGCTGGCCGAGCTCATGGCCAGAGGAACCGGGGCCGATCCGGCCCGGGTATGGCTGCGAGTCGGCGCCGAGCTGCGTCCGGCCGCGACCTGGCCGCCGCGTTCGGATGTCGACGCGACAGCCGCGGTCGAGCTCCAGAATGCCGACGGTGAGACCCTCGATCGGGCTGGTTCCGGTCCGGCACTTCCGGATGCTGATTTGGGCGTACCCGTACGGGATCAGGGCGAGTTGCTCGGGATGCTGACCATTGCAAAGCCCCGTGGGGAGCGGGTGACCGAGGTCGACGTCGAACTGCTCGGACGGTTGGCTGCGGCCAGTGGTGTGGTGCTGCGCAATCTGCGCCTGGATGCCGAACTGGCTCAGCGGCTGACCGATCTGGAGGCCTCGCGGCGGCGGCTGCTCAGCGCCCAGAACGACGCCCGGCAGCGGATCGAAGC
>JACCUM010000287.1 GCA_013811805.1 Geodermatophilaceae bacterium
TCGGCTAACACGCGCTCGTCCTCTTCCTGGGGCTGGCTCGAAGTGTCGTTGGTCGGGTCAGTGCTCGACGGGGTGTGGGTCATGGGATGTTCGTTCGGCCGGTTCAGCCGAAGACTGCCAACACCCCCTGGGCGAAGAGAATGTCCAGACCGGCCACCAGGGCGACCATGAAAGTCATGAAGACGATGACCACGCTGGTGTAGACGATCAGTTCGCGGCGACCCGGCCAGACCACCTTGCCGAGTTCGGCGATCACCTCGCGCAGGAATCGCATCAAGCCGCGGCGATTGCCAGCGCCTGCCGCCGTCGATGAAGTCGCCTTGGTCGAGCCGGTCTTCTTGGCGGTCGACACAGAAGACTTCTTGGAAGGCTTCGTACCTGGCTTGGCGGCGTCCTTCCGGTTCGGCGGCGACTTCTGCTCGGCAGCGGCCTCGCGTTCGGCGGCCGCACGAGCGCGTCGCCCGGACACCGGGACCGCTACCGGCTCCGCCTCGACCTCGTCGTCATCGAGGTCGTCGTCATCATCGTCATCGAGGTCGTCATCCTCGACGTCGTCGTCCAATTCAGCTGCGACCTCTAGATCGTCGTCGTCGTCGTCATCATCGAGGTCGTCGTCGAGGTCGTCATCCTCGTCGTCGTCGTCCAGTTCAGCGGCGACTTCGAGGTCGTCCTCGTCGTCGCCCGCATTCGGATCGTCGTCGTCAAGATCGCCGTCATCGAGTTCGCCGGTCGCGTCGCGATCGGTCGAAGCGTCGGCGCCCGTGACCGGGTCATCGTTCCCGATATCCCTCGACTGCACCTCGTCGTCGGCGGCCTTGACCGCGGCCGAGATCTCGGTGTTCGACATATCGCCGTCAGACAGGACGTCCTTGCCGTCCGAGACCGTGTCATCCGAGGCGGTGTCAGAAGAGACCGTTTCAGCGGCGGGCAGGTCGTCATGGGCAGACCGGGCCTCGACGACGGTCTCCTCAGTGGGGTCGGTCACGTCCGAGGACTTGTCCTTGGCACCTGCCGGACCGCCAGTCGGCGGACGCTTGCGCGCGCCGGCAACCCGGCCACGACCTGCTGGCCGGCGTCCGCCTCTGTTGCTCGCCACCTACCTGCCTCACTTCACATCCGTGCTCGGAGCCGCTGGTCACTGCCGTCAACCGCGTCGCATGGGCGGATCTGCCCGGTCGCTCACTTACGCAGGGGTGACAGGACTTGAACCTGCAACCTGCGGTTTTGGAGACCGCTGCTCTACCAATTGAGCCACACCCCTCGGCCAGTGCGCCAACCACTCATCGAGCATCGAGGGCTGATCGCGGGCAAGCCGATTGAGGGGTCGCTACCCCCAAGGATGCAAGTGTACGGGAGACGGCCCAGATGCCTCCACTGCCCAGACCATCGCAGCGTGGGAACATAACCCACATGGCCTCCCCTGCGCCCAGTCACACTTCCCCCGTCGCACCGGACACCACCCCCATAGCACCGGCGACCCGGCCCGAGCAGCCCGTCGGCGCCCGAGTGTCTCGCCGGATCGGGTCGATCTCTCCCTCCGCGACGCTGGCTGTGGATGCCAAGGCCAAGGCACTCAAGGCCGCCGGTCGGCCGGTGATCGGATTCGGGGCCGGCGAGCCGGACTTCGCCACCCCCCAGCACATCGTCGAGGCAGCTATCGCGGCGTGTCAGGAGCCCCGCTTCCATCGGTACACCCCGGCCGGGGGCCTGCCCGAGCTCCGCGAGGCGATCGCGGCGGCAAGTCAGCGCAACTCCGGTCTGACCTGCACGGCGGCTGACGTCCTGGTCACCAACGGAGGCAAGCAGGCGGTCTACGAAGCACTGGCAACCCTGCTCGACCCAGGAGATGAAGTACTGCTGCCGGCCCCGTACTGGACGACCTATCCGGAAGCGATCCGGCTCGCCGGCGGCACTCCGGTCGAGGTGATCACCGACGAGAGCACCGGCTACCTCGTCTCGGTCGACCAGCTCGCCAGCCACGTCACGCCGCGTACCAAGGTGTTGCTGTTCTGCTCACCGAGCAACCCGACCGGCGCGGTGTACCCGCCGGACCAGATCGACGAGATCGGCCGGTGGGCACTCGAGCGGGGGCTGTGGGTGGTCACCGACGAGATCTACGAACACCTGGTCTACGGCGATGCACAGCATGTCTCGATGCCCGTCGCCGTGCCCGAGTTGGCCCAGCGCTGTGTCGTGCTCAACGGGGTGGCCAAGACCTTTGCGATGACCGGCTGGCGGGTCGGCTGGATGATCGCGCCTCCCGATGTGGTGACCGCAGCGACCAACCTGCACTCGCATTCCACGTCCAATGTCGCTAACGTGTCCCAGGCAGCGGCCGTAGCGGCCCTCAACGGCGGTCTGGACGACGTCGTGCGCATGCGGGCGGCCTTCGACCGCCGCCGGCAGCTGATGGTGTCCATGCTCCGGCAGATCCCCGGGATCGCCTGTCCGGAACCCCAGGGCGCCTTCTACGCCTATCCCTGCGTACGGACCCTGCTGGGTCGGGAACTGCGCGGCCGGACGCCGACGACGAGTGCGGAGCTGGCCACGTTGATCCTGGACGAGGTCGAAGTCGCGGCCGTACCGGGCGAAGCCTTTGGCACCGACGGTTACCTGCGGCTGTCCTACGCACTGGGTGACGACGACCTGGTGGAGGGCATCACCCGGATCCAGGGGCTGCTGACCGAGCTGGGCTGACAACCGATCAGCTGAAGGCTCCCGCGTCCTCGAGGATCCGGAGCGCCTCCGGCAGCTCGGCAAGGGCGACCGCGACATCGCCGGGAACGGCGATCTGCCACGCCTGACTGTTGATGTAGCAGCGCAGCGCAGCGTCGAAGGCGTCCGGTCCGGCGGCCTCGCGAGCGGCGACCAGAGCCGCCCCTCCCTTGCCGTAGACGACGGAGAAGTACTCGTCGGTGTCCGGGAAATCGGCCATGGATCCGCCGATGTCGCCCGGGCTCCCCAAGTCCGTACTGTCCGGCGCCGAAGCATCGACCAGCACCTCGGCGTAGGAGGCGAACGATTCGTCCAGCCACGGATCTCGAAACTGCGAGTTGCCGATCATTCCGTAGAACCACATATGTGCGATCTCGTGCACCAGGATGAACC
>JACCUM010000310.1 GCA_013811805.1 Geodermatophilaceae bacterium
CACCGAGCATGATCGTGCGCGCCAGCGGTGAATGGTAGCGACGATGCACGCCCGCGAGCTCGATCGTCGTCGCCGCACCGGATTCGAACCGCTGATCGGTCCACGTCAGATGCGGGGTCCCCGCACCCTCGCCGGTCGGCAGCATCGGCACTACGGCCGGGTAATCGCCGCCGTGCTCTGCGGTTCCGCGCGCCTGCGCCGCGCTAATCTGCGCGACGACGTCGCATTGGCGCTGGCCTGGCGCGATGGCCTCGAGGGCCGTCTCCATGGACAACTGGGCGATGGCTCCGGCGATCCGCATCTGCTCCAGCTCGTAGGCCGCCTTGACCACGCGTACCCAGTTCACCAGCTCTCGGCTGTCCTCGAGGTCCACGTCGGGGAGCCCGGCCCGCAGCGCGAGGTACCCACGCGCAGAGAAGAAGTGCGCGTCCCCCTCGAACCCGACCCGGTCGCCGGCAGCGACCAGCTCGCGCTCGCGAATGCGCCGGGCGATCCAGTCGAAGGGATGCACGTCGGGTCGGTGCACCAGCTCCTCCGGGTAGCCCTCGACCTGCTCCGCCGGCAACCAGCTGGTGTGGCCGGCTCCGGCGGCATCCATGGCGCGGGCGAAGAGCACCGGGTCGGCCTCGGCAGGCAACACCAGGCACTGCGGCATGTAGAACGACCAGGCGTTGTACCCGGTGAGGTAGTAGAGGTTGGCGGGGTCGGTCACCACGAGCGCGCTGTACGAGCGATCGGCCATGCTGACGCGCACCCGGCTGAGTCGCTGCGCAAACTCATCGGTCGACGGCACGGCCCGCCTCGAGGGTGGAACGGCTCGAGCGGACCGCTGCGCAGGCAACCGCCACAGGCAAGACCAAAGCCATACTCATCCGCTGCCTCAAAGACACGTCGCCCGGGAAACTTGGGGTCCTAGTGTGACCGCTCCGGACCAGACCACAGCAGGCCGCCCAACACGGCAGTGGGGCGCGTCCCTGTCGGGAGCCCCCACTGCCGTGGTCTGCGTGCAGAGTCGCTGTCGGCTAGCCCGCCATCGTGACGGCGTTGGCGGACTCCGTGTCGGAGGAGATGCCGGCCGAGGTCACCAGGCTGGCCTTGAACTTTCCGAGCACGTCCATGATGTCCGTCGCGGCCTTGGTCCACGTCTCCTGACGCGCTCGATAGGCGGCCTGAGAAGAGGAGTCTTCCCACTGCCCCAACAGTGCGTTGGTCTCGCTGTTGATGCCGTCGAGTTCGGACTGGAAGGTGCCGATCGCCTTGTCGACGTAGCCAGCCGCATCGGACTGATCGTTCCAACTGACCTTGTACCAATCTCCGTCGTTCATGATCGATTCCCTTCTCTAAACCGGCAGGTTGGAGGTCAGGCCGTTGACTTGGTCGCCGGCCTGGCCGACCTGCTGGGCCTGCTCTTCGTCACCAGCGGTGAACTTCTGGGCGGCGGTGTTGGCGTCAGCCGAGGTGGCCGACAGGGCCCGGTTCATGGTGTTGAGTTCGTCCTGGATCTGCATCTTGACCTGGGCGAACCGTTGGGCGAAACCACCCTTGGAACGCGCTTCCAGGATGGATAGGTCACCTTCCAACGTGCTGACAGCACCCTGCATCGCTTGTGCTGCGCCGTCGGCTTTCGAGGCGAAAGTCGTTAGCTGTACTCTGCTTACGCCGCTGCCTTCTGGCAAAGTCAACACCTCCCATAGTCATCTGCGCTCCCGCCATCGGTGGCGAGCCACGCGTTTCTGTTGTGTTGTGACGGCCGGGTTGGCATTGCGGTTCCCCCCGGTGGTGATTCAGACCCTAGTGCCGGGCGGGACAGGTTGGGTAGCCCGGGCCGGAAAGATCGTCTTGGCCTTCGCCTACTGGTAGTCACCAGTTCATGTCAGCTGATCGGAATCTCAGCCGACGGTTTGCGAGGCGGCGCGCGGATCCAGGGCAGCACCGGAAGGGACCCGGGCGATCAGCGAGGCGGGCAGGGCGATCGGCTCCGCGGTGCCGTACCCGAGCAAAGTCTGCACCTCCAGTGAGGGCAGCAGATAGCGGCGTCCCTCATTGGTGATGAGGTAGCGGGTTCCGCTCTCGGCGCTGTCCGAAAGCCGCTCCTCGACGATCGCACCGAAGCCCGGATCGACGAGAACTCGGTCGGCCAGCACGTTGCCCGCCTCGGTGACCTGCCGGGTCGCGTTGGCGTCCTCGGCGCCGTCCACCGCCGCCTCGATGCTGATGTCAGGGGTGGACTGGTCGTTCTCGAACGAGGCGCAGATCGTCGGATCCTGATCGCTGATCCCGGTTAATTCCGGACGCACGGCGGGCGGGTCCGTCGGCGCCAGTCCGGGCAGATCTACCCTCTGGGCAGCACTGAGGCGAGCGGCCTGGTCGGATGAAAGTTCCCTCTCCTCGGGTGGCGCGCCGGTATAGACGGTGTCTCGAATCTCCGGGTCGGCCAGCAGGATGGCGGCCTGCACCTGGGTGATCTCGAAGATCTGTTCGGCGCCGATCTGGTAGTACTGCCGATTGCCGCCTTCCGCGACATAGCGGATCTCACCCACAATTCCGTCGGGGATGACCGTCGAGACGTCGCCTCGTCCCTGAACAGGTTCAGGTTTCAGGTCGCGTCCGATGGGCAGCGCGTTCAGCCATGCGGTGCCCACTTCGACCACAGGTGCCGTCTGGAGGATCAGTGCCTCCAGAACTGCGGCCTCACTCGTGATCGGATACTGATGGCCGTTCCACACGAAGTGCAGAGTGTTGAGTTCGATATCTCTCACCAGCACCGCTGTAGCGCCGATTCTGTTCCCCTGGCTGATGTCGCGACCGACAACCAGCGCGGTGTTGGGAACCTGTGCACCCGCGATCGTCTCCGCCGGCAACGAGCACAGCGTCCACGGGGCGCCCAGCATCCGCCCGGGATCGGGCAGCGAGTCGGGCGCGTCGGCGATACCCAGCCGTGGACCACGAGGCGCCGCCCGCAGCGAAGCGCGGGAGACCTCGGCAACCTCGATGCTGTTGACCAGCAGCGCGGCGGAGGTGAAGTTCGCCGTGGGGAACAGCAGGTTCTCGCCTGCCTCGTCGTCGGGCAGCCAGACGAAGGTCGCTGCGGTCTCCTTCTCGACGATGACCACGCTGCTGTTCTGCCATTCGTTGCTGTCGCTCTTGAAGAAGACGCCAATCAGTCCGGCGCCGGCCAAGCCGACGACCGCGATCATCACGCCGGCGAAGGCCGAGCCGATCATCTTGCGCAGCGGGGTCTGGATCGGGTCTGTCTCGCGCTGCACCATCCCGGAGATGACCCGCTGGACCATGAATTGGTAGGACTGGAACAGATCCCGGCGGCTGGCCATCGCTCAGCCGCCGAGACTGCGGAAGTACCCGTACAGGCCAAGTACGGCACAGGCCACCGGCACCACTGCCACTACCAGCACGATGTCCAGGATGTCGGAGATCCGCCCGACGTACGGGCTCGGCGGCCGGTTCTGGTAGGCATAGCCGGCCGCCAGCACCAGAGCGGCCAGGACAACCAGCACCGGCACGATGACCGACAGCCGCATGTCCGGAGCCATGCCCAACGTGCCGACCGTGACCGCCGCGAGTCCCACGACGCCGGTGACCAGTAGCGGAGCACGGTGTCGTACAGCGGGGAAGAGCCGTCCGCGCAACAGCGAGGCACTGGCCACGACGGCGACCAGAATGAAGGCGCTCAGCTCCCCGCTGCCGGCCAGGACCAGCTCGCTCAACGAGACGACCACCGCCCCACCGAGGAGCATCCCGCCGAGCAGTTCATCCGAGCGTCGTACGGTCGCATGCACCCGCGGCAACGGGACGACCGGAGGATCGGCGAGCAGGTCTTCGACGGTGGTCGGCAGGCTTGGCATCGGGAGCTTGCCGA
>JACCUM010000394.1 GCA_013811805.1 Geodermatophilaceae bacterium
GCTGTTTGGTGTCCCGTACGTCCCCGCAACCGGGTCGTACGGTGATCCTCCTAGCGGCGCCAGGGTCCGGGCCGGAGGCCCTCCCGGTCTGACGGACTTCAGGCTCGCTTACGCAGCGAGAGCGAAGTCGCGCTGACTATTGTCGGCGCTTGATTTTTTTGCAACGCGTGGTTAACGAGGTCATCGTTGCCTTCCTCGGCCCGCTTCCCCTGCCTCGACGAACGAAGTCGAGACCATTCACCCCCTATGTAGTTATGCACTCAGCCTAACGCGCCGGACCCCACAGGAATTCCGGGTTTCTCGCCGACGGCGTGGGCTGGATCGCGTGGACGGCTCCCGTCGGATCCTCGCCATATGGTCAACAGCATGACCTCTCCCACACTCTCGGTTGGCATGTGCTTCGACCGTTCCTTTCCTCCTGACCTCGTCACCGAGCTTGCTCGCCGCCTCGAAGCTGGTGGGGCCGACCAACTGTGGGTGATCGAGGATTAACGGATGTCTGTGGCCGGCCACCACGTCACCTTCGACGACGTCGGCGTCGAGCAACCACCGAGCCCGCCACCGCCGCTGCTGGCTGGCGTACGCGCCCGAAGTCCCTTGCGCTGGGCGGCCGGGTCGCTGACGGTGTCGTGCTCGCCGAACCGGCCACGCCCAGCACGGTGCGCGTGGCTCTCGAGCAGTGCGCGGCACCAGGTGATCTCCACGTAGTCGCCTTCTCGGTGCTCAGCGTCGCCGCCGACTGGCGCAGCGCCTACCGCACTGTGACGCCGTGGTTGGCTGGGCTTCTCGGCCAGACCACTGTTGGGCTGCGGTCGGCGCCGTACTTTTCCGATCTGCTCGACTGGTACGAGAGGTACGGCGCGGAGCGGCTGGTCGACCTACCGACCGACTGGTGGGCCGGCCTCGGGCCGATCGGCACATTGAGGACGCGGTGGCGCATCTGCACACGCTGGCCGAGGCCGGGGTGCGCAGCGTCGGGTTGTTCACCGCCCCGGTGGTCGAGATCGCGCTGGATCAGCTCGAAGACGTCCTGGCGTTGTCCGCGAGGTCTCCGACCGATGATCGGCGCCGGTGGCCTGAGTTCCGGGCGAGCAGTCAGGGACACCGTCCTCGGCCGGCTCAGGAGGGACCCGGACATATCCACCGCCGAGGTAGGCCTGCTGCACCCGCTCGTCATCGAGCAACGCCGTTGGCTCGCCCTCCATCAGCACACTGCCGCGGTCCATGACGTAGGCCCGGTCGGCGATCTTGAATGCGGCCCGGACGTTCTGCTCGACCAGCAGGATGGCCAACCCCTCGTCGGAGCGCAGCCGCGCCAGAGTTGCGAAGATCTCCCGGATCACTCGGGGGGCCAACCCCAGACTCGGCTCGTCGAGGATCAGCACCGATGGCCGGGCCATCAGCCCACGCCCAACGGCGAGCATCTGTTGTTCGCCACCGGACAGGGTCCCGGCAGGTTGCCCGAGTCGCTCGGCCAGTCGCGGGAAGTACTCCACGACCTGGGCACGGCGCTGCGCCAGTGCGCTCTTGTCCCGGCGGCGGGTCCAGGCGCCGAGAGTGAGATTGTCCGCAACGGTCAGGGACGGGAAGACCAGTCGATTCTCGGGTACATGTGCCAGTCCGGCGGCTGCGATCGACTCCGCATCCAGCCGGGTCACGTCCCGGTCCCCCAGAGCTACCGTGCCCGAACTGGCCCGCAGCAGTCCGGACACTGTGCGCAGCAGCGTGGTCTTTCCGGCTCCATTCGCGCCGACCACCGCGGCGATCGAGCCGGGTTCCACACCGACACTCACCCCGTGCAGCACCTCCAGCCGCCCGTACCCGGCGTACACGTCCTGGATCTGCAGTCTCACCGAGCACCGTCCGCACCCTCAGCACCGGCGGCGCCACTTTCGGCCAGTTCTTGTACGGCGGCAGCCGCGGCCGGGTCGTCGTCGTCCACGCCGAGGTAGGCGGCAAGGACGGCAGGGTCGGTACGGATCTCGTCGGGCCGGCCGAGGGCGATCAGGACGCCGTCGTCGAGGACTGCGACCCGATCGGCCAGGGCCAATACCGCCTCGACGTCGTGCTCGACCAGGACGATCCCCATCCCCCCGGCCCGCAACCGGCGCAGCAACCTGGCCAGCTCACGGCGTTCGGCTCCGGACAGCCCGGCCATCGGCTCGTCGAGCAGCAACAGGTCGGGTTCGGTGGCCAGTGCCCGGGCTACCTCCATCAACCGCTGGCTGCCGAAGGGCAGGTCGGCGGCTGGTCGATCTGCGTCCTCGGTCAGCCCGACAAGGCCGATCACCTCCCGCGCGTCGGCCACGATGGCGCGTTCCTCGGTGCGGGCGGCGAAGCCGAGCATGCTGCGCAACAAACCCACCCGGCTACGAAGATGCCGCCCGACCATGACGTTGCCCAGCACCGTGGAAGAACCGAACACCTGCAGGTTCTGAAACGTCCGAGTCGCTCGGTGCCGAGCGAAGACGTGTGGCTTGCGGCCGTCGATGCGCTGACCCGAGAGCACCACGGAACCACCGCTCGGTGCCGTGACACCGCTGATCATGTTGAAACAGGTGGTCTTTCCCGCGCCGTTGGGTCCGATCAGGGCCATGATCTCGCCGGCGGCCACCTCGAAGTCCACGCTGTCGACGGCCACGACACCGCCGTACCGCTTGGTCAAACCGGTCACCGCGAGCAGCGTCGTGCCCGGTGCCGGACGGCCCTCGCGGACCAGCAACGCCCCCTCCTCGCCCTCCTCGTCCGACTCAGGGGACCCCTGCAACGTTTGGTTCGTAGTGATCTTCCCCTCTCGAGGGGCGACCGGCTCCTCCTGATCGGACAGATCCGGCACCGAGCCGCGACGGCGCCCGCCCGGCCCGGCAGCCGCTCGAAAGGCCTGATGCAGACCACCGGGGAGGAAGATCATCACCAGCGTCAGGATCACGCCGAACCCGATCAGCTGAACTTCGCCGCTGGCGCCGGGAACGATCACCGGGATGAAATCGCGAAGGCCCTCGTCGAGGAACTCGACCGCGAAGCCGCCGACGACCGCCCCCCACACGGTGCCCAATCCGCCCAGGACAGCGATCAGCAGGAACTCCACCGAGAGGGCGAAGTTCGCGGCGTTCGGGTTCACCACCGCCAGCCAATGGGCGAAGAACACTCCGGCCAGTCCGGCGTACCCGGCGGAGAGGACGAAGACCTTCAGGCGCAGCTGGTAGGTGTCCACTCCGAGGGTCTCGGCGGCGACCTCAGAGTCATTGACCGCACCCAACGCGCGGCCTATCCGGCTGTCGACCAGGTTGCGCGCCACAATGATCCCCAGAACGATCACCGGCGCGAGCAGCCACAGGTACTCATCCGGCGAGTCGTACACCCGGCCGCCGAAGTCGGGCTTCTGGATGCCGAAGATCCCCGAAGTGGCACCGAGGAACGGCGTCTCGATCGCCACGACCGTGACGATGATGCCGAGCCCGAGAGTGGCCAGGGCGAGGTAGTGCCCTCGCAGCCGCAGCAGCGGCAGCCCGACGAGCAGTCCGACGAGCATGGCCAGCGCGACGGCCACCACCGCTGCAAGCACTCCGTTGACCTCGTACCGGGTCACCAGGATCGCCTGCGTGTACGCCCCCACCGCGAAGAAGGCCGCGTGCCCCAGGCTGACCTGCCCGGCCAGCCCCATCAGCAGCGAGAGGCCGATCGCGGCAAGGGCGTAGATGACGGCGTACACCGCGGCCCCGGTCACTGACACCGGGACCAGCAAGGGGCCGACGAGAAGCACCAGCAGGAGCAGGACGACTCCCACGACGTCCGAGCGTTTCTTCACCGTCCGCTCCTAGACCCGAGCCTGGGCATGGCGGCTGAAGACCCCGCCGGGACGGGCGACGAGAACCACGATCAGCACGACGAAGGCGACGGCGTCGCGGAACCCGGAGTCGATGTAGCCCGCGACCAGCGCTTCGAGGACGCCGAGGAGCAGGCCACCCAGAACCGCCGCACGGATGGAAACCAGGCCACCGAGAGTCGCGGCGACGAAGCCCTTGAGCCCCAGCGTCAGGCCGGAGTCCCACTGGGTCAGGGAAATCGGACTGGCCAGCAGCCCGGCCACGGCACCGAGCAGGCCGGCGATCAGAAACGCCAGCGTGGTCGCCTTGCGCGGGGAGATCCCGACCAGCCGCGCGGCGACCGGCTGCTCCGCGCAGGCGCGCAATGCCTTGCCGAGCACCGTCCGGTCGTAGAAGAACACGACCGCACCGGCTACCACGAGCGTGATCCCGAGGATCCACAGGTCCTGGGCGCGGACGGATACTCCGGCCACGACGAAGTTCGAACCGGGTAGGGCCGGCAGCCCACGCGCCTCGGGGCCGTAGATGAGCAGCATCAACGCCTTGAGCGCCGTAGACACGCCGAGGGTGAGAATGATCGAAGTGAGCGTGGTCATCTTCTTGACCGGCGCGATCGTCAACCGCTGCATCACGACGGCGACGATCGCCACCGACACGAGCGCGACCAGCATCGCCACCGGCAGCGGCAGTCCGGCGCCGGCCGCGGACAACGCCACCAACCCGGCCATCGCGGCGAACTCGCCCTGCGCCAGGTTGATGATCTCGCTGACCGAGAAGATGGCGGCGAACCCCATCGCGATCAACGCGTAGATCGCGCCCTGGGACAGGCCGGCCACAACCAACTGGAAGAAGTCGCTCATGGCCGGAACGCCATCAGCGCGTCCCTCCCGCCCTCGCGCCCTGGGATCAGGACTCGATCAGGGTGAACTCACCGTTCTCGACGGTGACCAGGACGAGATCCTCGGCAGTCAGTCCACTGTGGTCATCCGCGCTCATCGTGAACGTCCCGGACACTCCGACGTAGTCAGTCACTCCTTCGAGGTACTCACGCATCGCCTGACCGTCCGTTCCGGCCTCGGCCAGTGCTTGGACGGCGAGCTGGAAGCCGTCGTAGGCGTGCCCGGCAAACGTCGATGGCCCGGCCCCGTACTCGGCCTCGTAGGCGTCGGCGAAGGCAGTGATGACCTCCTTCTGCGGGTCGTCGTCCGGGAGCTGATCGCGTACGACGAGCCGACCGAGCGGGGCAACGAGTCCGTCGGCTGCAGCACCAGCGGTGTCGAGGAATACCTGGTTGCCGATGCCATGGCTCTGGTAGACCGGCACCTCGATCCCGAGCTGGCGGTAGGCGACTTGCGCCAGACCGGCCGCTGGCGGAATGCCCCAGATGATGTTGGCGTCGGCGCCCGCATCACGGATGTTGACCATCTGCGCGGTGAAGTCGGTGGCGTCTGGAGCGAAGCTTTCGGTGGCGATGACGCTGATCCCGAACTCCTCGCCGATCGAGTTGAACAGCTCCTCCACGCCCTCGCCGAATCCGGAGGCGTCACGGGCGAGTCCGAGTGTGCTGTAACCCTTGTCGGCAGCGTCGGCGACGATGTTCTCGATCACGACGGAGTCGTTCTGGGCGGTCTTGAAGACCCACTCCGATCCGTCGACGATGGCCTGGTTGGCGGCCAACGAGATCATCGGGATCTCGGCTGACTCGGCGACCGGCCGCATCGCCAGGCTCGGACCGGTCCTGCTGGCGCCCAGGATGATGTCGACCTGGTCCTCGGTGATCAGCTTGTTGATCGCTCGGGCGGCACCGTCCTCTGTGGACGCATTGTCCTCGATGATGAGTTCGACCTCGCGGCCGTCGATCCCGCCATCGGCATTGAGTTGCTCAGCGAGCAGTTCGAGCGTGTCGCGCTCCGGTACGCCGAGGCTGGCACCGGCACCGGTGATGTCGAGCACCGCCCCGATGACGACCGGGCCGGTCTCCTCGGGGGTCCCCTCGTCGCCACCCCCCTGCTCCTCGGCGCACCCGGCCAGGATCAGGGTCGCTGCAGTCAGCGCGAGGGCTGCTTTCCTATGCGGAGATCTGAGCACGATAGACACCTCAGGACGGTCCGGGGTCGTGAATGCCGCAACGACCTTGGTCAGCCGAGGCTTTCACCGGTATTGGAGAGTGTCAAACCAATCATCCTCGCCCAAGCAAGTCGTTGAGCCAGCTCGGACCGGTGCGCGTCACCGCCGCAGGCAGCCTCGCACCCAGTCCTCGATCGGCGCTCACCACCAGCACCTGATCGCCGGCTGCCACCCGGGCCTTGACCAGCTGCACGACGGTGTCATCACCCGAACCCGCCGCCCGGACGATCTCGAGAGCACCGCCTGCTCTGCTCGGAGGGTCCTCGGCCAGGTTCGCTCGGCCCTCGAGAACCGCGACTATTCCGGCAATCCGGACCGGCGTCTCGTCTGGCCCGGTGACGGTACGGGCCACCAGCCCGGACAACCCGGACAACAGCCGCTCCGCGGCGCCGGCCCGATCGCGCCACCAGCCGTCGGCTACCGAACCGACGACATTGGCCATGTCGACGACGAGCGTCGACATCGCTTCGGGATGGGAGTCGTTCACCAGCGCTCGGTGAGGTGCTCGCGACCCGGCGGCGGCTCGTAGGGCTCCGGCCAGAAGTCGGTGACCGTGGCCAACAGCCCCTCTGAGACACCGAAGAACACGAACGCCTCCTCGATCGGGCCCTCGCCCAACCGCCAGTCAAAGCGGCCGACGCCCGCCGCTGCGTCGACCAGGATGGACGTCGGGGTCAGGTGCCAATCGCCGGGGAACTCTCGATTGAACTGCACGTACCGGTCCCGGCCACGGATCCGTTCACGGCTCTGCGGGATCTCGTAGACGACGTCGGGATGCAGGACCTCGGCGAATCCTGCCCAGTCCCGGCTCTCCAGCGCGGCGAAGAACCGCTCGATCAGTTGTCTGGTCTCGTCCACAACCCCGACCGTAGGACCTGGCTCCGACGAAACGAGCCGATCAGTCCATACGCCGGTTCAGGTTCTGGCCGCAAGCATGCGGCCCCAACTGGTCGAACGCTTGTCGACCGTGAAACCAGCCCGCTCGTAGAGGCCGAGCGCCCCGGTCTCATTGGCCGCATCCACGCCGAGGTAGGCGTCCTGGTGACCGGCCGCGGACCAGGTCGCCAAGCCGGTTGCCAACAGTGCCGATCCGACGCCGCGCCCGCGGAAGGACGGCAGCGTGCCGAGCTGGCCGACATAGACCTCCCGCCGACCGGTGGCCACCACGTCGACCTCGTACACATATGTCAACAGGTAGCCGGCGATCGCCGCCTGCTGATCGTCGGCTTCGGCAAGCAGGGACAGGTCCGGACGGAACGCCCGGGCACCGGTGAAGTAACCGCGCCACTCCTCGGGGTCGCGTTCGGTGGACCCGAAGTGGCCATGAAAAGCGGTGTTGTGCGCCTCGCGGACCTCCTCGTCCCGACCGGTGTCGTAGGCCTCGATCCGTACGCCCCGAGGGGCTTGTACGGGCGGGAGCGGGGGATCGGGGTTCTCCAGGGCGCGCACCATTTCGAACCAGAACCGGATCTCCTCGAGTCCCTCCGTCTTGGCCAGGGCCGCGAGACCGACGTTGGTCTCCGTTACGTTGCACATCACATTCGCTGGGACCGTGGGATGCCGCTGGGTGTGCAGCTGTTCGGCCCGGTCGAGCTGCCACCGAAGCAGTTGTCGACCGAGACCCTGTCGCCGATGGTCGGGGTGGACCGTACCGCCGAGCCAGATCGAGTGGACCTCGCGCACCCGTCGTTGGCCGAACAAATCGGCATAGCCGATGAGATTCTCGCCCTCCCAGACCAGCCGGGTGTCGTCCTCGAGATCAACCAGACCGCTCATGAAGTTCTCGACGACGTCATCCTCGTCGTATCTCTCATCCGTGCAGTCCACCGCCTCGGCCGCTGCCATGAGCTCGGTCAGCGCGGCCACATCCGCGCGCCGCAGGGGCCGCCAGGTCTGCTCGACCGACTCCTGGACATCACTCGCGTTGGTAATCACGGAATGGCACGGTAGGTGGCGCAAGCCCTGCCGTCGACCAGATTTCCGCAGGTCAGGCGTGGGCGATGCAGCGGGTCGCCGCGGGTCTGGCCAGCAACCGCTCATAGCCGATCGGGTCGCCGCAGATCTCGCAGTATCCGTACGTGCCCGCCTCCCATCGACCCAAGGCCTGCGCCAACTCCGACTCCGCCGCCCGGGCACGGTCGATGAGCGAGCTGACCTGGGCGCGCTCGAAGGCGATCGTGCTGCCTTCCGGATCGTGCTCGTCGTCGGCGTTGGACTGCGTCGAGGCAGCGACGATCGCGTCGAAGTCACCCGTCAGGGCGGCCACGTCCCGGCTAGCGCGCCCGGCCACCTCGAGCAGCCGGTCGAGCAAGGTGTCGAGTTCGACCGAGCTGAGCTCAGTGCTCCCGCTCCTCACGAGAAGATTCCGAACAGGGCGGCGGCGTTGTGCCACAGCACCCGCCGCAGCCAGTCCTGGCCGAGGTCGAGATCGTGCAGCGCGGCCACTTGGGTGGCGTACGGGTACGGAATGGACGGGAAGTCGCTGCCGAACAGAATCCGGTCGCCCAGGTCGGCCAGCCGAGGCAGCAGCGCCCGGTCGAAGGGCGCGAATGCATCGGTGAACGCGGTCGCGAACATCGTGGTGTCGAGGTAAACCCGCTCGTGTTGGGCGGCGAGGTCAAGATGCGCGGCGTATTCATGCATACCCATGTGCGCGATGACCAGGCACAGCCGCGGGTGCCGATCGAGTACTTCGCCGATCGGCCCAGGACCGGTGTGTGTTCCCTGCAGTGGCCGGGAACCGCAATGGGTGACGACCGGAATACCAGCGTCGGCCAACTGGCCCCAGACCGGATCCAACTGCGGGTCGCGTGGGTCGAACTCACCAACCTGAATGTGCACCTTAACGATTCGCGTGCCGGCTTCCAGGGCTTTGCGCACGTACGACTCGACCCCGGGCTCGGGGAAGAAGGTTGCCGAGCTCAGGATCCGGCGGTCGCGCTGCGCGAATTCGGCCGACCATTCGTTGAGCCAAGCGGCCATTCCCGGCTTGTGCGGGTAAGGCAGCGTCGGAAAGGCCCGTACGCCCAGAGCGCTGAGCACGGCCAGTCGCTGCTCGACCGGCAGTCGGTAGTGCACCGGCCACCCGGGACCATAATGGGTCTGAGCGTTGTCGAAGTAGGCCCAGACCTTGCGTTGCATGGCATCTGGAAGGAAGTGGATGTGGGTGTCGATCAGACCGGGCAGACCGAGTGCGGCCCAGTAGCCGGGGACTTCCTCGTCGAAGGCCGGCCCGGTGCTGACCGGCGCTCCCGTCACGAACGACCCTTGCGGCGGCGGCCGAACTCCCGCGCGATCTCCCGCTGGGCATCCCGATCGGCCAGGTCCCGCCGTTTGTCGTAGGCCTTCTTGCCCTTGGCCAGTGCCAGGGTGATCTTGACCTTGCCGTCGTTGAAGTACATTTCCAGCGGTACCAGCGTGGCGCCGCCCTCCTGGGTCTTGCCGATCAGCTTGGCGATCTCCTCGCGGTGCAGCAGTAGTTTGCGGTTGCGCCGCGGTTCGTGGTTGGTCCAGGTGCCCTCGGTGTATTCCGGGATGTGCACGCCCCGGAGCCAGACCTCGCCGTCGTCGATCGTGGCGTATCCGTCGACCAGCGAAGCCCGCCCCAGTCGCAGCGACTTGACCTCGGTGCCCACCAGCACGAGGCCGGCCTCGTAGGTGTCGGTGATCGAGTAGTCGTGGCGCGCCTTGCGGTTCTGCGCGATCAGCTTTCGACCGGATTCACGAGGCACGAGGGATCACGCTACGCCGGACCGGATCCGACTCAAGGACCCCTTGTGCCAATAGGTTCGATACACGGCGTCCTTCACTCGGATCCGGGCTAGGGCCATGCCCCGTGAATCCGGTCGAAAGCTGATCGCGCAGAACCGCAAAGCGCGCCACGACTACTCGATCACCGACACCTACGAGGCCGGCCTCGTGCTGGTGGGCACCGAGGTCAAGTCGCTGCGACTGGGGCGCGCCTCGTTGATCGACGGCTACGCCACGATCGACGACGGCGAGGTGTGGCTGCGCGGTGTGCATATCCCGGAGTACACCGAGGGCACCTGGACCAACCACGAGCCGCGGCGCAACCGAAAGCTGCTGCTGCACCGCGAGGAGATCGCCAAGCTGATCGGAAAGACCCAGGAGGGCGGGGCCACGCTGGTACCGCTGGAGATGTACTTCAACGACGGCAAGGTCAAGGTCACCCTGGCGCTGGCCAAGGGGAAGAAGGCCTACGACAAACGGCGAGACCTGGCCGATCGGGATGCCCAACGGGAGATCGCGCGGGAATTCGGCCGTCGCCGCAAGGGTCGTTTGTGACGACAGCGCGGATCAGGACCGGGCCGGGATCCGACGAAGAAGTTCCTGGCTACTGGGCCGCACTGGGTCTGCCTGGTCTGATCGACACCCACATCCACTTCCTGCCAGATGCCGTGCAGCGCAAGGTCTGGGCCTACTTCGACAACGCCTCGACCCACTA